>NZ_JBGLYN010000034.1:0-61209 GCF_047304045.1 Variovorax sp. Varisp85 | reverse complement strand
ACCCCAACCCTCCCCCAGAGGGGGAGGGAGCAAAGACCATGAGCGCGCTGCTCTCCACCCACGCCCTCGCGGCCTTCTACGGCGACGCCCAGGCCCTGTTCGGCATCGACTTCTCGCTGACCCAGGGCGAGCTCGTCGCCATCATCGGCGCCAACGGCGCCGGCAAGTCGACCTTCCTCAAGAGCCTGACGGGCCTGGTGCGTGCGCCCGGTGAGGCGATCCGCTTCAAGGGCGAGCCCATCGGCGGGCTCCCTCCCGGCGATATCGTGCGCCGCGGCCTTGCCATGGTCCCCGAGGGCCGCAGGCTGTTTCCGAGCCTCAGCGTCGAGGAGAACCTGCTGATGGGCGCCACGGCGAATCGCAAAGGCCCCTGGAACCTGCAACGCCTGTATGCCCTGTTCCCCATCCTCGCCGAGAAGCGCCACCAGCCGGGCACCTCGCTGTCGGGTGGCCAGCAGCAGATGGTCGCGCTCGGCCGCGCGCTCATGAGCAACCCCGAGGTGCTGCTGTGCGACGAGCTGTCGCTCGGCCTCGCGCCCATCGTCATCCGCGAGATCTACGCCGCCATGCCGGCCATCACCGCGGAAGGCATGACCGTCGTGATCGTCGAGCAGGACGTGACCATGGCGCGGCAGGTCTCGCGGCGCATCTACTGCTTCCAGGAAGGCCGCGTGTCGCTCGAAGGCAACTCCGCCGACCTCACGCGCGAGCAGATATCGCAGGCCTACTTCGGCATGGAGGCTGCCCATGCTTGAGACCCTCGTTCAGGGCGTGCTGCTCGGCGGCCTCTACACGCTGTTCGCGCTGGGCCAGTCGCTGATGTTCGGCGTGATGCGGCTCACCAACACGGCGCAGGGCGACTTCATCATCCTCGGCGCCTTCGCGGTCATCGCGGGCGTGTCGCTGACGGGAGATGCGGCGCCGTGGCTGGTCGCGCTCGCGGTGCTGCCGGTGGCCTTCGGCTTCGGCTACGCGCTGCAGCGCTACGTGCTCAACGGCACGCTGGGGAAGGACCCGCTGCCTTCGCTGGTCGTCACCTTCGGTTTGTCGATCGTGATCCAGAACCTGTTGCTCGAACTGTTCTCGGCCGATCCGCGCGCCATAGAGACCGGCGGGCTCAATACGCAGGGCATTGCGCTGGGCGATGCAATGTCGCTGGGCGTGCTGCCGCTGATCGTGCTGGCCATCGCGGTCGGTGCGACGGGGGCGCTGCAGTGGCTGTTCGCGCGCACGGCGCTGGGGCGTTCGTTCCGCGCCGTGTCCGACGACCGCGAGATCGCGGAGCTCATGGGGCTCAATGCGAAGAAGGTCTATGCGCTGGCAACGGCGATTGCCTTCGTGCTCATCGCCATCGCAGGTGCGCTGCAGGGCATGCGCACCACGGTTTCTCCTTCGGACGGCCCGCTGCTGCTGCTCTTCGCATTCGAGGCCGTGATCATCGGCGGCATGGGCTCCTTCTGGGGCACGCTGGCCGGCGCGATGATCCTCGGCGTCACGCAGCAGATCGGTTTCCGGCTCGACCCGGGCTGGGGCATCTGGTTCGGGCACATCGTGTTCCTGGTCGTGCTGGTGCTGCGGCCGCAAGGCCTTTTCCCCAAGACACGTGGATGAAGCGGATGACGAACATGCCCCCACCCCTCATTGCCGTCGAGCGCGCCACCGCTGCGAGCCGCGCTGCACTCTTCGCCGGCATCGCCCTCGTGCTCGTCGCCGCCAGCCTGCCGTGGTGGGGCGAGTCGAGCTGGATGCGCGAGTTCGTCGAGATCGCCTGCTACTTCATCTTCGCGATGATGTGGAACCTGCTCGCGGGCTACGGCGGCATGGTGAGCATCGGGCAGCAGGCCTTCTTCGGTTTCGGCGGCTACGTGATGCTGATGCTCGGCAACTTCGCGGGCGTCAATCCTTTCGTGGCGATACCGCTGGGGGCGCTGGCGGCGGGGCTTGTGGCGATACCGGTGTCCTTCGTCGCGTTCCGGCTTTCGGGCGGCTACTTCGCCATCGGCACCTGGGTCATCGCGGAGGTGTTTCGGTTGAGCTTCGCCAACGTGTCGGCGGTGGGCGGCGGCTCGGGCACCACGCTCACCGCGCTGCGCGGCATCGACAAGGCGACACGCGAGAGCACCACCTACTGGATGGCGCTGGCCTGCGTGGTTGCGGCGGTCGCGCTGGTGTATCTGTTCCTGCGCAGCAAGCGCGGGCTGGCGCTGCTGGCGATTCGCGACAACGAAGTGGCGGCCGAGTCGCAGGGTATTCCGGTCGCGCGCATGAAGCTCGCGGTGTACGTGGTCGCGGCCTTCGGCGCGGGCCTCGCGGGGGCGCTGTACTTCGTGGGCAACCTGCGCATCAGCCCCGATGCTGCCTTCAGCGTCAACTGGACCGCCTTCGCCATCTTCATGGTGGTGATCGGCGGCATTGGCCGCATCGAAGGGCCGCTGGTGGGAGCGCTCATCTTCTGGGCGCTCAACAAGTTCCTGAGCGACTACGGCACGTGGTATCTGCTCGGACTCGGCCTGATGGCCATTCTCGTGACCCTGTTCTTCAAGCAGGGACTCTGGGGCTACGCGCAGCAGCGGTGGGGCTGGTCCCTGTTTCCCACGCAGCGCAAGCTGCTGCACGCGCCCGGCAAGCCCGCGCGATAGACGCCAGCCGATGTGAAAACCCCAGCGTCGTGTCCGTTGGGACTTGCGCAACACAGTCCGGTCCTGTAACGTGTTGTAAGTGCGATGGTCAGCTGGCGTTCAGCCAGCGTTCCGCATTTCCTGGTTTTCACTCTCTCTGGAGTCACCTTGACAATCACCAAACGCCGCCTCCTCGAGGGCGGCGCGGCAGCCGTTGCCGCCTCGTTCTTCGCGAAAGCTTCGTGGGCCCAACGCACCGCTCCCGCCGGCGAAGCCGCCTGGCCGACCAAGCCCGTACACATCCTCGTGGGATTTCCCGCCGGCGCGTCGCCCGACCTCGCGGCCCGCGCCATCGCCGAACCCCTGTCGAAAATCCTGCGCCAGCCGGTGGTGGTCGAAAACAAGCCCGGCGCCAGCGGCAACACCGTGGCCGACCTGGTGGCCAAGGCCACCGACGACCACACCGTCGGCGCGCTGATCAACGGCAACCTCACCATCGCGAAGCTGCTCAATCCGTCGCTGCCTTTCGACCCCGAGAAAGACTTCGCGCCGATCGGCCTCATCGGCACCGCACCGCTGGTGCTCGTGGTGTCGGGCAGCGCCTCCGGCAAGACCGCGGCCGAACAACTGCTGTGGGTGCGCAACCTCGGCACCGGCGCCAGGTACGGCACGCCGGGCGTGGGCACGGTGGGCCACCTGGGCATGGAGCTGCTGAAGAGCCGCGCCGCCATCACCGCGCAGCACAAGCCCTACACCGGCAACCCGCAGGTCATTGCGGGCCTGCTGGCCAACGAGATCCAACTGGCGCTGCTGCCGCCCGGCCTGGCCTTGCCGCACATCAAGTCGGGCAAGGTGAAGGCCATCGGCGTGACCTCGCCCGAGCGCAGTCCGCTGGCCGGTGAACTGCCCAGCATCCGCGACGCCGACGTGCGCGGCGCCGACCTCGAGATCTGGACCGCGCTGGCCGCGCCCGCGGGCATGAAGCCCGCGGCCGTCACCAAGCTCAACGCGGCGCTGGTCGAGGTGATCAGCTCGACCGACGTGAGCCAGGCCCTGCTCAAGACCGGCTGGCAGGCGCAACCCGGCTCGCCCGACACGCTGGCCAAGCGCATGCGCGCCGACACCACGCGCCTGGGCGGGGTGATCCTCATGAAGGGCATTCACTCCGAGGGCTGAGCTCGCCCCCAGGCTTCGCGCACTTCGTGTCGCTTCTCCTACCCCCTCGGGGGCAACACCAGCGGCCCGGCGAAGCCGGTTTCGCGGTGTTCCTGGAAAGGGTCAACGGCTGCGTGCGGTTGCCTAAAGAAGCTGCGAGACTTTCTTCGCGGCATCGACCAGGGCCGGCAGCATCGTCTCCTGCATCACCTTCGCGCTGGTGCGGTTCGCCTGCCCGCTGATGTTGAGTGCGGCCACCATGCGGCCGTGCCGGTCGACGATGGGGGCGGCCACCGAGATCAGGCCTTCTTCCAGTTCCTGGTTCACCAGGCACCACTGCTGCCTGCGCGCTTGCGCCACCTTGGCCATGAGCACCTCGATGTCGGTCACCGTGTGCTTGGTCAGCGCCTGGATGTCGGAGGCTTCGAGCCGTGCGCGCACCTCGTCGTCTTCCAGGTCGGCCAGCAACAGCCGGCCCAGCGACGTGCAGTAGGCCGGCAGGCGGGAGCCCACGCCCAGGCTGATGCGCATGATCTTCTGCGTGGGCACGCGCAGCACGTAGACGATGTCCGTTGCATCGAGCACGGCGGCCGAGCATGACTCCTGCACTTGCTGCACCAGCGCCTCCATCACCGGCTCGGCGCGGTTCCAGATCGGCATCGACGACAGGTACGCGAAGCCGAGGTCGAGGATGCGCGGCGTGAGCGTGAAGAGCTTGCCGTCCGTCACCACGTAGCCCAGCGTCTGCAGCGTGAGCAGGATGCGCCGCGCCCCCGCGCGCGTGAGCCCGCTGCCGGCCGCCACCTCGCTGAGCGTCTGGTGCGGCGCTTTCGCGCTGAATGAACGGATCACCTGCAGCCCCCGCGCAAAAGACTGGACGTAGCTGTCGCCGGGCGCGGGTGTGTCGGTTTGTGCGGGGTGGGTTGCCATGGTGGTCGATCCTCTTTAGAATTCATTATACGAACAAATGTTCTTTAGACGAACAAATCGGCGGTTCGCAGAATCGATCGGCGTGTTCAGGTGGTTCGGTTTCTTTTCCTCACTCCCGGAGACAAGCTTCATGATCAACAAGATCGCGCGCTCGGTCGCCGATGCCCTGGCAGGCATCCAAGACGGCGCCACGGTTCTCATCGGCGGTTTCGGCACCGCCGGCATTCCCAACGAACTCATCGAGGGCCTCGTCGAACAGGGCGCCAAGGACCTCACCGTCGTCAACAACAACGCCGGCAACGGCGAGACCGGCCTCGCGGCGCTGCTCAAGGCCGGGCGCGTGCGCAAGATCATCTGCAGCTTCCCGCGCCAGGCCGACAGCCAGGTGTTCGACGGCCTCTACCGCAGCGGCAAGATCGAGCTCGAACTGGTGCCCCAGGGCAACCTGGCCGAGCGCATCCGCGCCGCGGGCGCCGGCGTCGGCGCCTTCTTCTGCCCCACCGGCTACGGCACGCAACTCGCCGGCAACCGCGAAACCCGCGAGATCGACGGCGTGCAGTACGTGCTCGAGTACCCCATCCGCGGCGACGTGGCGCTCATCAAGGCCGAGCGCGGCGACCGCTGGGGCAACCTGGTCTACCGCAAGGCCGCGCGCAACTTCGGCCCGGTGATGGCCATGGCCTCGAAGAAGACCATCGCCACCGTGCACGACATCGCCGAACTCGGCACCCTCGACCCGGAGACCATCGTGACCCCGGGCATCTTCGTGCACCAGGTGGTGCGCATCGAACGCGTGGCCACGCAGGCCGGCGGCTTCAAGAAGGCAGCATGACCATGAGCTACACACGTCGCACCAAGGACCAGCTCGCAGCGCGAGTGGCACAAGACATCTTCGACGGCGCCGTCGTCAACCTCGGGATTGGCCAGCCTACGCTGGTGGCCAACCACCTGCCCCAGGGCCGCGAGGTCATCCTGCAGAGCGAGAACGGCATCCTCGGCATGGGCCCTG
The DNA here is from genome assembly GCF_047304045.1 of Variovorax sp. Varisp85. NCBI lineage: Bacteria > Pseudomonadati > Pseudomonadota > Betaproteobacteria > Burkholderiales > Comamonadaceae > Variovorax > Variovorax sp. Varisp85. Next base: position 55,497 of record NZ_JBGLYN010000034.1, on the reverse strand, counting down.
CGCCCGAGGCCGGCGAGGAAGACTACGACCTCATCAACGCCGGCAAGCAGCCCGTCACGCTGCTGCCGGGCGGCTCGTTCTTCCACCACTCCGACAGCTTCGCGATGATGCGCGGCGGCCACCTCGACATCTGCGTGCTCGGCGCGTTCCAGGTGTCGGCCACCGGTGACCTCGCCAACTGGCACACCGGCGAGAAAGACGCCATTCCCGCGGTGGGCGGCGCGATGGACCTGGCTATCGGCGCCAAGCAGACTTGGGTCATGATGGACCTGCTCACGAAGCAGGGCGCGAGCAAGCTGGTGAAGGAGTGCACCTATCCGCTGACCGGCATCGGCTGCGTCAAGCGCGTGTACTCCGACCTGGCCACGCTGGAATGCACACCCGAAGGCCTGAAGCTCGTCGACCTGGTCGATGGCCTGAGCCGCGAGGAACTCGAGAAGCTCGTGGGCTTGCCGATCGCCGCCTGAGGCGGACTTCCGGTACCCGAATCAACATCCTTCCAAAAGAGACAGACCATGACCAACCACGCCTTCATCTGCGACGCAGTCCGCACCCCTTTCGGCCGCTACGGCGGCTCGCTCAGCAGCGTGCGTGCCGACGACCTCGGCGCCGTGCCCCTGCGCGCGCTGATGGAACGCAACAAGAACGTCGACTGGCAAGCCGTGAGCGACGTGCTCTACGGCTGCGCCAACCAGGCCGGCGAAGACAACCGCAACGTCGCGCGCATGTCGGCGCTGCTGGCGGGCCTGCCGCTCGAAATCGGCGGCGGCACCATCAACCGCCTGTGCGGCTCGGGCCTCGACGCCGTGGGCACCGCGGCCCGCGCCATCCGCGCCGGTGAAGCCGGCCTGATGATCGCCGGCGGTGTGGAAAGCATGAGCCGCGCGCCCTTCGTCATGCCCAAGGCCGAGAGCGCCTTCAGCCGCAACAACGCGGTGTACGACACCACCATCGGCTGGCGCTTCGTCAACAAGCTCATGAAGGCGCAGTACGGCGTCGACTCCATGCCCGAGACGGCCGAGAACGTGGCCACCGACTACAAGATCGAGCGCGAGGCGCAGGACCTGATGGCGCTGAACTCGCAGCTGCGCGCCGTGGCCTCGCAGAAGTCCGGCTTCTTCGACGCCGAGATCGTGCCCGTGACCGTGCCGCAGAAGAAGGGCGACGCGATCATCGTCAACAAGGACGAGCATCCGCGCGAGACCAGCCTCGAATCGCTCGCCAAGCTCAAGGGCGTGGTGCGCCCCGACGGCACCGTCACCGCCGGCAACGCCAGCGGCGTGAACGACGGCGCCTGCGCGCTGCTGCTGGCCGACGAAGCCAGTGCCGCCAAGCACGGCCTGACGCCGCGCGCCCGCGTGGTCGGCATGGCCACCGCCGGCGTTGCGCCGCGCGTGATGGGCATCGGCCCCGCGCCCGCCACGCAGAAGGTGCTGGCGCTGACCGGCCTCACCATCGACCAGATCGACGTCATCGAACTCAACGAAGCCTTCGCCGCACAAGGCCTTGCCGTGCTGCGCCTGCTGGGCCTGAAGGACGACGACGCGCGCGTCAACATCAACGGTGGCGCCATCGCGCTGGGCCATCCGCTGGGTGCCAGCGGTGCGCGCCTGGCCACCACCGCAGTCAACCAGTTGCACAAGGGCGGTGGCCGCTATGCGCTGTGCACGATGTGCATCGGCGTGGGGCAGGGCATTGCGGTGATTCTCGAACGCGTCTGACCGGCAACCCCACCGCGGACGCGATGCCCCGATCCCGCGCCGCTACGCATTCCGCTCGCGGCGCGCGGGCTCGGCCTGGTGCAGATAGCCGGTGAATGTGTCGGGTGGCGACGACCCCGTGAGCCGGGTCATGATCTGGCCGGCCTCGCCCCGGTGATAGCCGCCATGGGCCACCACGTGGCCCAGCATCTCCTCGCGTGACATGCGGCCCGGGCTGCCGTCGGTGAACGTGAACTCGATGCTTTCCGCAAGCTCCTCCGGACTCAGGCGCGCGACGTAGTCGACGTACCAGCGGTCCGTTTCCCTGACCGATTCGGCCAGCGCTTCCAGGCCTGGCGGCTCGCGCGAGCCCGTCGCCGTGTATGCGTGCGCCTTGCGCTGGAGATTCGCAACGAAGATGCGGTCGACGATGCAGGCGTGGTTGAACACGCGCATTGCGCAGCGGTACTCGTCGGCCGGGCCCTTCGCGGCCAGGCCTGCGAGACCTGCCAGGAGCCCTTCGTCGGCCCAGGCCTTGTACCGGAACAGCGAAGCCAGAAGCGTCTGCGTACTCATCACAATCTCCCCTTGAACGGTTGAATGCACGCGTTGCGTGCGGTCCTATTCTTGAGTGGAGCCTCGAACTTGGGTACTCGCATTCCCCCACAGCGCAGGACCATGCGCAAAGCGCCCCGGCAGCAGCGTTCGCGCGTCACGGTGGACGCGATCGTCGAGGCCGCAACTCGCGTTCTGGCGCACCGCGGATGGGCGCGGTTCACCACCAACGAGATCGCGGCGGTGGCCGGTGTCAGCGTCGGCTCGCTCTATCAGTACTTCCCGGACAAGCTGGCCATCGCCGAGGCGATCCGGCAGCGCCACCTCGACGAAGTGCTCGTGGCGCTGTCCGGCACCGACGATGAAGTCGAGCAAGAGGGCGATGCAGTGGCCATGCTGCCGCGTCGGGTGGAGCGCTTCGTCGACGGCGTCATCGCCGCCCACTCGGTCGATCAGGCGCTGCACCGCGTGCTGATGGGCGAGGTGCCGCTCGCCGCGCGTTCGAGCTACCCCGAGTTCGAGGCGCAATACCAGCGGCGCTACCGGGCCCTTGTCGCCGAAAGCCGGGGACCGGGAGAAAGCGCCGATACCGAGGTCGCGGCCCGCATGCTCTCGTCCGCGGTCGAAGGCGCGGTTCATGCGGCAGCACAGCGTGGTGACCTGGAGACCCCCGTGATGAAGACCGAGCTCGTCAGGCTGGTTCTCGCCTACCTGAGCGACCGCCAGCGTGCGGGCCGAGGCTCCATCGGCATGCGGGTTGCCGGTGTGGACACAGCCTCGGACCCTGACCACAATGCCCCGACCCCGCGCCTTCGCGGGTGCTGAAAGGTCATCGCAATGAAAAATATGCTCGTGCCGGTTTGCTTGGCCCTGGCTCAGATGATGGTCGTGCAGGTGGCGTCCGCCCAGTCTTCCGGCGAAGTCGACCCGGCGCAGGGCAAGGCGCGGCCCACTGCGCCCACCACCAAGGCGGAACGCGCCGAGGCCCGCAAGGAACGCCGCGCGGACGGCGCCGCTGCCGCACGCGGACCGCAGATGCAGGAAGGCGAGGTCCGCCCGACGACCGCGCCGAAGATGTCGAGGGAAGAGCGCCGGGCCGCGGCGGCCAAGCGTCGCGCGGCGAACCGCGAAGCGATGAAGGCGGGTCAGCTCTCGCGCGGCGGCAGCAACGACGCGCCGGAAAAGCAGAAAAAGCCCTGAAGCTGAGCGGGTGCCTGGCCGGGCCGTCAGGCGCAGGCCTTGGCCGAGCGCAACTGCAGCAAGGCCAGCATCCGCGCCTCCTCCGCGTCCCGCAGGCTCTTGGCGGCGCGCCTGGCAGAGTACGACACGTAGAGCGTGTCGATCGCCTTCTCCCAGCATTGGGCCGTCTGGTGGATGCAGTCGGCACTCCCCGGTTCGGCCGGCACGGTGTATCCGGCCTTGCGGAGGATGTTGGCTTTGTGTTGGGTGCTGAGCATGTGGCCCCCGTCGGTAGTTCAGGAGCACGATAGCCGCGATGCACAATATTTACTATTGGCTACAAGTCGTATCCGGATGTTGGAAAAATCCGTCCTGACAGGGGTTTTTCGCCAAAGACTAAGCCATAAGGATTAGGCCGTGTCTCTCGATTGCCACACCAGGGTGGCGGCGGCCAGGTCTTCGAGCGCGCTTCCGACGGCCTTGAACACGGTGCGCTCCTCGGCGCCGGAGCGGCCCGGGCGCTCTGCGCGGCAAAGGGCGGCGAGGGTGCCGCCGACGTCTTCCGCCCGCAGCGTGCCGGCGGCGATCGCATCGAGCAGGTCGCCGGATTTCTGCAGCGCCTCGTCGGTGTCGACGAAGGTGCGGGCACCCGCAAAGCACTGCGCATCGGCCTCGCGCATGGCCGGAGTGAAACTGCCGATCAAGTCCAGGTGCGAGCCCGGTGCCAGCCATTCGCCGCGCACCAATGGCGAGGTGGCCAGCGTGGCGCAACTCACAATGTCGGCTTGGCGCACGGCCGCTTCCAGGTCGGTGACGGCTCGCGCGTTCCGGCCCTCGGCGCGCCACTGTGCGGCCAGCGTCTCGGCGCCTTCGGCCCGGTGGTTCCACACCCACAATTCGTCGATGGGCCGCACGCTCGCATGCGCGGCGGGAAGCATGCGCGCGATGCGGCCGGTGCCCAGCACCAGCAACCGGCGTGCGTCCTCGCGCGCCAGGAACGACGCGCCCAGCGCCGAGGCCGCCGCAGTGCGGCGCGCAGTGATCTCGTTGCCGTCCATCATCGCCAGCGGCACGCCGGTGTGCGCGTCGTACAGCACATAGGTCGCATGCAGCCCGGGCAGGCCGCGCGCGCTGTTGCCCGGAAAGATGTTGATGGTCTTGATGCCCAGGAAGCCCGCATCGCTCCATGCCGGCATGATGAGCACCGTGCCCCTGTTCCCGCCGCCCGAGGCGGTCTCGATGCCATGCACATGGCGCGGCGGCACCTGCGCTCCGGCAACGAAGGCCGCGTGCAGTGCGGGCACCAGCCGCTCGAAGCTCAGGGGAGCGCGGGTGGCGGCTTCGTCGAAGTGTTTCATGGCGGTTGTCATTGCTGCAGCGGATGTTGTGCGGCCTCGAAGAATGCGGTCAGCGCCTTCCGGTAGGCGCCGCCGTAGCGCAGGGCTGTCATCGGTTCGAGGTGGCCCGCGCCCGGTACTTCGATCAGCCGGCGGGGCTCGCGCGCATCGGCCAGCAGGCGCCTCGAATGCGCGAGCGGAATCACCTGGTCGGCCGTGCCATGGATCAGCAACAGCGGAACGGGCGAAATGGCCGCCACGTACTTCGACGCCGCGTAATCGTCGCTCACCAGCATGCCCGCGCCCCACAGCTTTTCGTTGGCAATCGACGAATAGGAATAGAAGGTCGACTCGACGGCCACCGCTTTCACGCCCGCCCTGTTGCCCGAGCCCATCACCGCGATCGCGTTGGTGCCGCCCAGGCTCTGCCCGAAGAGAAACAGCCGCCCGGGGTCGATGTCGCCGCGTGAGCGCACATAGTTCAGCGCGGCATGGGAGTCCTCGAACACACCCCTGGGCTCCGGCTTGCCTTCGGACTGGCCGTAGCCGCGGTAGTCGAACACGAACACGTTGTAGTCCTGCTTCGGCAGCCAGGCCACGAAGCGCCAGTGCGTGCTCATGTTCTGCGCGTTGCCATGGAAGTGCACCACCGTACCCTTGGCTTCCTTCGGGTTCTGGCGGTTCTCCGCGGGCAGGAACCAGCCGCTCAGGCGCGTGCCGTCGGCACTGGCGAACTGCACGCTCTCGTAGCGCAGGCCCAGCGCGTCGGGTGTTTCGTAGCGCACGCTGTCGGGGTAATAGAACAGCGACTGGACGCAGCCCGCCAGCATGAGCGGCAGCGCACACAGCGCCAGCCTTTTGCACCATCGGCGGACTGAGTGGTTCGTCATGGCTGTTTGCCCGAGGCGGCCGCGCGATTTTCCGCGAGCATGTTGCAGAAGAGGGCGCCCTGCTCGATGGCGTCGTCGAGCGCGACGTGTGTGTGCGGCAGCTTGTCGAACCAGCGGCGTGGCATCGCGCGCTTGGTGCTTTCGCGGTAGTCGAGCCCGAGCATCGCCATCGCGAACGACTTGACGTCGAGCGCCGAGTGGCTGAACGGGCTCTCGCCGGCGAAGCGCATCAGGTACCAGTAGATGAACAGGAAGTCGAAGCCTGCCGGGTAGGCGACGAACACCGGCCGCGCCGGCAGGCCCTTGAGCCAGCTCACGTAGTTCTTCATGGCGTGGGCCGGGTCCTGCAGGTCGGCGCGGCAGGCAGCCCAGGCCTCGGGCTGGGTCTTCCACCATGCGGCAGTCTTCGGATCGGCCTCGGCGCCCGGCAGGGTGTGCAAGTTGGCGCTGAAGGTGGAAATGAGCTGCTTGCCGGCCGTGTAGGCGGCCGAGCCGAAGCTGAGCATCGAGTTCGGCCCGGGAATGGGGCCGTCGGATTCGACGTCCGTGCTTATGTAGATTTCCGACATGGGGCGCTAGTCGATTTCAAGGATGGACCCTACCGAGCGTTCGAGCTCCTCGACCAGCTCCGGGTCCATGTACTTGTAGTCGTCGGGAATGTCGAGCACGTGGATCGGCTTGCCTTCGAGCATCCGCGTGAACTCGGCCACCAGCCGCGACTTGTGTTTTTCTTCCATCACAAGGATGACGTCGGCCCATTCGATGTCGTCGACGGAAACTGCATGCCGCGCATTCGGACTGGTGCCGGCGGAGCGCGTGGAGATCAGCGGGTGCTTGCGCCAGATGCGTTCTGCGGTCGGGCTGCGCCACTGGTTGCGGCTGCAGATGAAGAGGACGTTGCGCATGGGTGCCGGTTCTTTTGGCAGTCGAAAGACGTGCATGTCCTGCCAGCGTCCCGACGAGTTTTCGATCAGCGTGACTTCGGTGCAATTCGCATGCACGGCGCCCGATGCGAAAAGGCGTGCCTCCAATTCGGCAGCCGCCGCGTCCGCATCGAGCGCGTTGCCGTGCGCCACCGACAGATGCGGAATGACACCTTCGTGCTCGCCGCCATACGGCGGGAAATCGGGAAATGCATCCGCGAGCGCCAGTGTCATTTCGATGAAGGGCGCAGCCGGTTCCGGTGCGAGGTACGCGGTTTCGGGAAAGCGCCCGACCTTGCCCAGGGAGAAGTCAAACGAAGGCGTCCGATTCAGAGCCTGCCGCGCGTGCTCCAGCACTTCGGGTGTGATCAGCGCAGGGTCCATGAAAGGAACGAGCACCGTGACGTGCGCCGGTACGCCCAATGCGACGGTCGCGTCGTAGCGGCGGCGCAGGTCCCCGACGAGAGGCTCGGCGGCGGGGACTTTCACGGCGAATGCAGAGATGGCCATCGCGGCGGAGGATAGCTCAGGCGTCGGCGATCCGGCCCCACTCGAGCCCATGCTTGGCGAGGTACTTGCGCAGCCTGTCTGCGTCGTTCACCACGCTGCGCTGCGCGCGTGAGGCCTGGAACAGCTGGCGGCCCGCATCCGACAGGCTGCGCGACTGTCGGCACACGCGCACCACCGCTTCGAGCTGCAACCGATCGAACAGGTCGAGCGCCCCCGCGCGTTCCTCGCCGAGCAGCACATCCAGGTCGACGTCGTTGCCCTCGACCGGTGCAGCGGCACCGGCATGCTTCCACAGCCACCGCAGCCGAGCAATCTCCGCCTCGACCAGCGCCACCGGAATGCGTCCGCCATCGGCCAGCGTCGCCAGCCGCGTCACGCTCGCGGAGAGATCGCGGAAATTGCCGCTCCAGATCGCCTCGCCGCTCTGCGCAAAGCGCAGGTAGACCGCGCGCGCCTCGGCGTTGAAGCGCACCACGCGATGGTTCTCCGCCGCGTGAATCGCCAGCAGGTGGTCGACGTTGGGCTCGATGTCCTCGGGCCGCTGCGCGAGGCCCGGCAGGTCATAGGTCCAGAGGTTGATGCGCGCGAACAGGTCTTCGCGGAAGCGCCCCTCGGCCACGTCGCTGCGCAGGTCGCGGTTGGTGCCGGCGATCAGCTGGAAGTCGCTTTCCACCTCCTTGTCGGCCCCCACGGGGAAGAAGCGCTTCTCCTCGATCGCCTTCAGCAGCATTGCCTGCTCATCAGGCCCGAGCTCGCCGATCTCGTCGAGGAAGAGGGCGCCCTGGTGCGCAGTGCGCAGCAGGCCCGCGCGGTCGGCCGCGGCGCCGGTGAATGAGCCCTTCCTGTGGCCGAACAGTGTCGAGGCCGCACCGTCGCCGCGCAGCGTCGCGCAGTTCACCTCCACGAACGGCCCCGTCATCTGGTGCCGCGCCTGCTTCAGTTCGAACATGCGCCGCGCCAGGAACGACTTGCCCGCACCGGTGGGCCCCACCAGCAGGATCGGCGCGCGCGAGCGCACGGCCACGCGCTCGATCTCGTCGATCAGCGCATTGAAGCGCGCATTGCGCGTGGCGATCCCGCTCTTCAGGAACGCAACCGCATCGCGCTGCTCCGCATCGAAGCGCCGCGCGATCACGTCGTAGCGCGACAGGTCGAGGTCGATCAGCGTGCACTTGCCGGCCTCGCCTTCGCGCTGCTTTTTGGGCGGCGAGGTCTGCGCCAGCACGCCGGGCACCACGCGCGATTCGGACAGCAGGAACATGCAGATCTGCGCCACGTGCGTGCCGGTGGTGATGTGCGTCCAGTACTGCTCGCGCTCGGTATCGAAGGGATAGCCGCGCGCCCAGTCGTACAGGCGCGTGTAGACCTCGCCGAAATCCCACGGGTCCGCGAGATCGATTGGCACGAGGTTGACGGTGGTCTCGGGCGACACCGCGGCGATGTCGGCCTTCACCACCTCGGCCAGCGCCTTGTGCCGCAGCGTGTAGAGCAACTCCAGGCGCGAGACGACCATGTCCTCGTGCTGCGCGAGCGAGACCGTAGGGCGCCACTTGTTCCAGCGGCCCGCGCCCTGGCCGGCGTCGAGCTGGGTGCCTAGGAAGCCGATGACAACTATTGGCTTCATGGATAAAAGGCTAGCTAAATTTATAAAAGAAGATGAATGCTAGCAGGTCGAGCACGGCATGCACCTGCAGGTCGAAAAAAGAATTTCGCTAGTTATATCAACAGCTTGCGAGCTACCACCGCGTGTTTCTTCTTCGTCTTGCGCGGCCTGGCACACCGCCTGCAATAGACAACCCGTCGGATGCAGTTCATCCGCTCGCAGGTGCCGCGTGAATGCGGTCCGGTGCCGCAGGCCAGATCCTGTCTTGGGCTCGCGGTATGCCGCTGTTGAACTGGCTGGCAACTGAACTTGTTTCAGTTCTGCTCATGGTTGAGCACCGTGCTGACCACACGGCGTTGTGGGTTCGATTCCCGCGAAAAACCCTGGCGGTGCTTGCATCGCCATCTGATGGGGCGAAAGCCCCCCGCCCCGGCACACCGGAGCGATGGCGCAAGGCCCTGAAACCTTGCGGCGCGCGACACAGTGCCAAGCGCAGGCGGCTTGCGCACCGCGTGCGTGGCAAGGAATTGCGTGCAGCCATCGACGGCCGGAAAGGTGAGGGCGTTGCAAGTGCAACGAGGGAGGCACCCGCCGGACCGCGCGACCGCTGCACGACAGGCCTTGGCCGCCGCAGTGTCCGCCGCCTGCCCTTTCGAGGGCCTGGATCGAATGACCGTCTGAACGAACGAAACGAATAGCCGAACCGGACGACAAGGAGAAAAAGAATGCTGGGCTTCAACCAATACACCATCAAGAAGAACGAACGCGCGCTGCTGCTGCGCAACGGCGATTTCGAGCAACTGCTCGGCCCGGGAAAGCACCGCGTGTTCGCGGGCTTCGACACCATCCAGCTGCAACGCTTCTCGCTCGCCGAGCCGGTGTTCGAGCACGAGCTGGCCGACTACTTCCTGGCACGCGAGCCTGAGTTGGTCGAACGCGAGTTCGTGCAGGTGTCGCTGGCTGAAACCCAGGTCGGCCTGCGTCATGAAGACGGGGTGCTGGTGCAGATCCTGCCGCCTTCGACCCGCAAGCTGTACTGGCGCGGGCTGCGTGAGCAGCGCATCGACGTGATCGATGTGTCCGCCGATGCGCGCCTGCCGGCCGACCTGCTGGCGAAGCTGCAGAGCGTGGCCCTGCGTCCGCGTGCGGTGCAGGGGCTTGACGGCGTGCTGCTGGTGCAGGTGCCCGAGTTCCATGCCGGCGTGCTGATGCTCGAAGGGCAGATGCAGGCGCTGCTGCCGCCGGGGAACCACGGCTTCTGGCGCTTCAACCGCCAGGTGTCGGTGACCTGCGTGGACCTGCGTTCGCAGATCGCCGAAGTGAGCGGCCAGGAAATCCTGACCCGCGACAAGGTGGGGCTGCGGCTGAACCTGTCGGCGGTGTGGCGCTTCACCGATGTGCGGCGAGCCATGGCGCAGATGCCGAAGCCGGCCGAGCACGTGTACCGCGAGCTGCAGTTCGGCCTGCGCGCCGCGGTCGGCGAGCAAACGCTCGACGCGCTGCTGGAGAACAAGGCAGCCATCGACCAGACGGTGCTGGCGCAGGTGCGCGAGCGGCTGGAGGGTTCGGGCATTGCGCTGGAGAGCGTGGGTGTGAAGGACATCATCCTGCCGGGCGAGATGAAGACCATCCTCGCCCAGGTGGTGGAAGCCGAGAAATCGGCCCAGGCCAACGTGATCCGCCGCCGCGAGGAAACCGCGGCCACGCGCTCGCTGTTGAACACCGCCAAGGTGATGGAGGGCAACCCCGTCGCCTTGCGGATGAAGGAACTCGAAACGCTGGAACGCGTGGCCGAGCGGATCGACAAGATCTCGGTGGTCGGCGGTCTGGACCAGGTGCTCAATGGACTGGTGACGCTTCGGCCGAACGGTTCCTGAGCTATAGCGCCGGGAGAAAGAAGGAGATATGGGCACGCAGGCACAGAAGGGAGCGCCACTGCCAAAAATGTTGATATTGCCGGCAGTCCGGGTAGCACCGGATGCGGCGGGAAAGTCGGTCGACGAGCAAGGTTGAGGATGCAGGTGCTGGCTCCGATGACGGGTCTGTCACTGGCGCGCGTTTCCAATCGTCGACTGGGCCGCTGGATTCAAACACCACGGTCGCCGTATTGATGCGGGTTCGAATCCCGCCGTGTCCACCATTGGTGAGAAAGTACAGAGAGAGAAAGAGAGTTGGAAATGGAAAAGAACTACAACCTGCACGAAGTCGAGAATGGCGTGCCCGTGAAGATGTGGACCCGCGGCGTGCCCGTGGAAGACGAGGCGCGCAAGCAGCTCGAGAACGCGGCCCGCCTGCCCATCGTGTTCAAGCACATCGCGGCCATGCCCGACGTGCACTACGGCATCGGCGCGACCGTGGGCTCGGTGATCCCGACCTTCAAGGCCATCATCCCGGCCGCGGTGGGCGTGGACATCGGCTGCGGAATGATGGCGTGCAAGACCACGCTGCACGCCAACGACCTGCCCGATAACCTGGGCCCGCTGCGTTCGGCGATCGAGAAGGCCGTGCCGCACGGCTCGAACCCCAAGCGCATGGGCCGCGACAAGGGCTCGTGGGAGACGCCTCCCAACGAAACCGACGCGGCCTGGGCCGGGCTGGTGGACGAGTTCGACGCGATCTGCGAGGACTACCCGCGCCTGAAGAACACCAACAACCACAAGCACCTGGGAACGCTGGGTACGGGCAACCACTTCATCGAGGTATGCCTGGACGAGGCTGGGTCCGTGTGGTTCATGCTGCACTCGGGTTCGCGCGGCGTGGGCAATGCCATCGGCACGCACTTCATCGAACTCGCGAAGAAGGATGCCGAGCTGCACCAGCGCAACCTGCCCGACCAGGATCTGGCGTACTTCGAGGAAGGCGCCAGGTACTTCGGCGACTACGTGCGTGCGGTGGGCTGGGCCCAGAAGTTCGCGCGAGCGAACCGCGAAGTGATGATGCAGCGCGTGGTCGCGGCCGTGCGCAGGGTCATCACCAAGCCCTTCGAGGCACACGTGGAAGCGGTGAACTGCCACCACAACTACGTGAGCCGCGAGACGCACTTCGGCGAAGACGTGCTCGTGACCCGCAAGGGCGCGGTGAGCGCGAAAGCCGGCGAGCTGGGGATCATCCCCGGCAGCATGGGCGCGAAGAGCTTCATCGTGCGCGGAAAGGGCAACCCCGAGAGCTTCATGAGCTGCAGCCACGGCGCCGGTCGGAAGATGAGCCGTACCAAAGCGAAGAAGCTCTTCACCATCGCCGACCAGATCGCCGCGACCGAAGGCGTGGAATGCCGAAAGGACGCCGACGTGATCGACGAGATCCCGATGGCCTACAAGGACATCGACGCGGTGATGGAGGCGCAGAAGGACCTGGTGGAGGTGGTCTACACGCTCAAGCAGGTCGTATGCGTGAAGGGGTGAGAACGAGGCCGATCGGCGGCCTCGTGGGGGCGGTGTTGTAGGAGGAAGGGTCTGGGCCCGCTTTCGCAACACCGTACGTATTGCGAAGGTTTGAAAGATGAAGAAAAGCAACAAGCAACGCCGCGCCGAAATCAAGGCGCGTCGCTTCGAACGCGCGGCTGCGTCGGCTGCACGTCTGCGCTTGCCGGATGTCCGCCTGCCGCGGCCGGCCTTCGCATTTGCGATCGGCTGCGAGCCGGTGGATCGGCTCGTCCTGCGGAAGTACAACAACACCTACGGATTGCTGCCGGACTTCTATGTTGCGCGTCCCTTCACCTGCCGCGATTGCGGGGCCGAAGAACTGTGGACGGCGAAGCAGCAGAAGTGGTGGTACGAAGTGGTGCACGGACATATCGACAGCCGCGCCGTGCGATGCCTGGCATGCCGCCGCGCGCGACGCGAGCGCCTGTTGAATGCGGCACCGGGTGCAAACCTCCTGCGCGAGCAGACGCATCGTCTTCGCGCGTTGGGCGCGGTGAAACCGAATGCGCGAGCCGTGGCCGAAGTCGATGCCGCGCTTGAAAGCAAATGGTGGAGCCTGCGCGTCGTGGCGATCCAGACGATGGGCCGCTGGGGAGGCGCGGAGAATCTCGAAAGGCTCAACGCATTCATGGCGGCCCGTCCGGAAGGCGGGCGCCGGTACTTCAGTTGGGCACGGGTCGCCGCGGACGCCGCGAAGAGCGCATTGATGCGCAGGGAGTGATTGAGATGATGATGAAGCTGACTTTCCTGGGAACCTCCTCCGGCACCCCCACGCGCCACCGCAACGTCTCGGGCCTCGCGGTGCAGACGGTGCTCGGCGCCGACTGGTTCCTGGTCGACTGCGGCGAAGGCACGCAGCATCGCGTGCTGCAAACGCCGCTGTCGCTGAACGACCTGGCCGCCGTCTGCATCACGCATGTGCACGGCGACCACTGCTATGGCCTGCCGGGGTTGCTCGCGAGCGCGGGCATGAACAAGCGCACGAAGCCGCTGAAGCTGATCGCGCCGCTGCCGGTGTGGGAGTGGTTCGAAGCCACGCGCCAACTGACCGACCTGCACCTGCCCTACGAGGTGGAGCACGTCGACCTGGAGAACCAGGCGCTGGTGTACGAAGCGCCTGGCGTGCGCATCGAGCGCCACCTGCTGCGGCATCGCGTACCGAGCCACGCCTATCGCGTGCAGGTCGAGACGCGGCGCGTGCGGCTGAAGGCCGATGCGCTGCGGGCCGCCGGCCTTCCGCCCGGCCCCGCATGGCGCGCGCTGCAGACCGGCGAGGACGTGCCCTTCAACGGCGATGTGCTGCGCAGTGCCGACTACACGGAAACGCAGGTCGACACGGCCGTCGCCGTGCTGGGCGGCGACAACGCAGAGCCCGCGCTGCTGCGCGACGCCTGTCAGGGTGCGCAGCTGCTGGTGCACGAGGCCACCTTCACGCAGGATGCGCTCGACAAGGTCGGCCCCGGGCCGATGCACAGTTCCGCGCGCATGCTGGCCGAGTTCGCGCAAGCCGTGGAGGTGCCGAACCTGGTCCTCACGCATTTCAGCGCACGCCACCAGAACGAAGAGGGCATGGCCGCATTGATGACGGAGGCGCAGGCGCACTACCGCGGGCATGCGTTCCTGGCCAACGACCTGGACGTTTACGAACTCGACAGTGCCGGCAACGTGGCCGTCACCCGAGCCTGATGAGAGAAGAAGAAAAGAAGAAAGTCATGAACACTGAAAAGGAATTCCTGCGCTCCGCCCACCCCATCGAGCCCGCCATGCGCGCGCAGATCATGGACGCCCTGCGCGACATCGAAGCGAAGAACGACGTGAGCGTGCTGTTCGCCTGCGAATCCGGCAGCCGCGGCTGGGGCTTTGCTTCACCCGACAGCGACTACGACGTGCGCTTCATCTACGTCAACCGGCTGCCGTGGTACCTCACGGTGCAGCCGCGCCGCGACGTGATCGAGGTGCCGATCAGCGGCGACCTCGACATCAATGGCTGGGATCTGCGCAAGGCGCTGGGCCTCATGCGCGAGTCGAACCCGACGCTGCTCGAGTGGCTGCGCTCGCCCATCGTGTACCGCGACGACATGGTGGCGATGCCGCGTTTCCGCGCGCTGTCGGAGGCGGTGTTCTCCAACGCGCGCGGCTGGCACCACTACAGCTCTATGGCGAAGAAGAATTTCCGCGAGCATCTGCAGGCCGGCGAGGTGCGCTACAAGAAGTATCTCTACGTGCTGCGCCCGCTGCTGGCCGCGCGCTGGATCCGCTCGCAGCCCGGCGTGCCGCCGATGCGCTTCGCCGACCTGGCGCAGCGCACGCTCGATGCGGCACGCGACGCCACGCTGATCGACGAGATCAACGCGCTGCTCGAGGTGAAGATGCGCGCCGCAGAGGCCGCGACCAGCCCGCGCTGGCCCGGCATCCATGCGTTCATCGAGTCGGAGCTGGCGGCCAACGCGGCCGAGCCGGTCACGCCGCTGCCGCAGGCCGAAGAGGCCGGCCTCGACGCGTTCCTGCACGAGACGGTGCTGCGCTTCGACAAACAAGAACAGGGGGCTGCGCATGGTTGACCTCGACGGCTCGCTGGGCGAGGGCGGCGGCCAGATCCTGCGCACCAGCCTCGCGCTGTCGGCGGCCACGGGCCAGCCGCTGTCCATCGAGAAGATCCGTGCCGGCCGCGCCAAGCCGGGCCTGATGCGCCAGCACCTCGCGTGCGTGAACGCGGCCGCTGAAATCAGCGGCGCGAAGGTGGAGGGCGCGCAGCTCGGCTCGCAGTCGCTGCGCTTCGCGCCCGGCCCGGTGCGCGCGGGCGAGTACCGCTTTTCGATCGCCAGCGCGGGCAGCTGCATGCTGGTGCTGCAGACCGTGCTGCCGCCGCTGCTGCTCGCCGGTGCGGCCAGCCGCGTGCACCTGAGCGGTGGCACGCACAACCCGATGGCACCGCCGTTCCATTTCCTGGAGCGCGCCTTCGCGCCATTGGTGCGCCGGCTGGGCGCCGACCTGCAGCTGACGCTGCGCCGCTGCGGCTTCTATCCGGCCGGTGGTGGCGAGGCAGAGGCGACGATCGTTCCTGCGGCCGGCGCGCTGCAGCCCTTCGACCTGATGGCGCGCGGCGAACATCGGTCGAGCCATGCCGAATGCCTGGCGCCCGGGCTGCCGCGCCATGTGCCGACGCGCGAGCTCGACACGCTGGGCGGCGCGATGGGCTGGTCCGGCGAACAGCTGCGTTTCGGCACTGCGCGCCAGAACGAAGGCCCCGGCAACGCGTTGCTGGCGACGCTGGCGTACGAGCACGTCACCGAGGTGTTCACGGCCTTCGGGGAGAAGTCGCTGAGCGCCGAGCAGGTGGCGCATGGCTTGGTGAAGGAGCTGCGCGAATTCCAGAAGAGCGAGGCCGCGGTCGGCCCGCATCTCGCGGATCAGCTGGCGCTGCTGCTGGCGCTCGCCGCTTGGCAGGGCAAGAAGGCCTGCGCCTTCACCTGCAGCGAGGTGACGGAGCACACGCGCACCAACTGCGCGGTGATCGAGCGCTTCCTGCCGGTGCGCTTCGCGATCGACGAAAGCCGCCAGATCTGCACGGTGCGGGTCTCGCCGGCCTGAGGAGGAGCTTCTCGATCGGGTAAGCGGAAAAGTCCTTTCCACTCCTGTTGTTGAATGGGGAGCGGCCCGGCGGGATACTCGCGCGATGGGCAGCCGGCACCGGTTGCCTCATGAACATTCGAGAGACAGCAAAGCCATGACCATCCCCTCGTTCGTCTACAACAGCGTCCCGCAGCGCGTGGTGTTCGGCGCCGGTTCGCTGCAGCACCTGGCGCGCGAGATCGATGCGCTCGGTGCGCGCCGGGCGCTCGTGCTGTCCACGCCCGAGCAGCGCCCGCAGGCCGAGCGCGTGGCCGATATGCTCGGCAGCCATGCGGCCGGTGTGTTCGATCGCGCCGTGATGCACGTGCCCATCGAGACCGCGCGCGAGGCGCGCGAGGTGGCGGCCCGGCTGGGCGCGGATTGCGCCGTGGCCATCGGCGGTGGTTCGACCACCGGGCTGGGCAAGGCCATTGCGCTCGATTCGGGCCTGCCGATCCTCGCCATCCCAACCACCTACGCGGGCTCCGAGATGACGCCGATCTACGGCATCACGGAAGCCGGCATGAAGAAGACGGGCAAGGACTTCAGGGTGCTGCCGCGCACGGTGATCTACGATCCCGAGCTGTCTTCGAGCCTGCCCGTGGGCATCAGCGTGACCAGCGGCATCAACGCCATCGCGCATGCGGCAGAAGGGCTCTACGCGGTCGATTCGAATCCGATCATGCACCTGATGGCGCAGGAAGGCATTGCCGCACTGGGCCGCGCGTTGCCCGCCATCCGCGCCACGCCACACGATCCGGGCGCCCGCAGCGATGCGCTTTACGGCGCATGGCTCTGCGGCACGGTGCTCGGCAACGTCGGCATGGCGCTGCACCACAAGCTGTGCCACACGCTGGGGGGCAGCTTCAACCTGCCGCACGCCGAGACCCACACCATCGTGCTGCCGCACGCACTTGCCTACAACGCCGAGGCGGCGCCGCAGGCCATGGCGCGCATCGCGAAGGCACTGGGGGGGAGCAGCGCCGCGCAGGCCGTGTACGACCTCGCGCGCGACAACGGCGCGCCGGTCGCGCTGCGCGACATCGGCATGAAGGAATCGGACCTCGACCTGGCCTGCGAGCACGCGCTCAAGAACCAGTATCCCAATCCGCGCCCGCTGGAGCGCGCTGCGATCCGCTCCTTGCTGCAGGACGCCTGGGAAGGTGCGCGGCCCTGAGCCGGCGGAGCAGGGCCGCGCTGCTGTTTACAGGCCGGCCTGGCGCGTGAACGAAACCGTCGGCTTCTTGTAGGCCGAGGGCACTTCGTCGCGGTAGAAGGCGCGGCGATCGAGGCTTTGCAGCGGGTTGTGCGCGGCGGCCACGGCCTGGTCGCGCACGGCGCTGCGGTCGAGCGTGGAGTTGACGGCCACGGTGCCTTCGGCGGCGCTGTCCGAGTAGCGGTTGCCCTCGTGCGCGGCGGCAATGGCTTCGGCCTTCACGTCGGCACGGCTGGCGAACGGGATGATGGCCTGCACGCCTTCGTAGCTTTCGGCATGTGCGCCGGCAGCGCCCAGCAGGGCGAGAGCGGCGGCGGAAGCGGCGATGAATTGCCTGGTGTTCATGAGAGTCCCTTTGGATGTCTGTGTGGGCGGCGGACATTCGTCGTTGCCACGAGATGCAGTGTGAAACCGCATCGTGGTTCGCGCTGTGCGTTTGCGCACCGCTTTCGGCGATCAAGCAGGTGCGCGGAGCACTTCGAGCGGTTCGGAGCGGCCGCGCACGGTGAGCGTTTCGACTGCGCCCATCGCATCCGCTGCGCCGGCTTGCTCGGCCGCGAACAGCGACACGACGAGGCGCGATGCCGCGGTCTTCGAGTGGTCCTGCAGCCGGCTCGCGGTGTTGACCACTTCGCCGATGGCGGTGAAGGTCGTGGTCTCCAGGTAGCCCACTTCACCCACCGCGGCCCGGCCTGCATGCAGCCCCATGCCGAACTCCAGACGTTGGCCGAATTGCGCCTCGAAGCCTTCGCTCCATGCGTCCATGCGCTGGCCGATCAGTTCGGTGGCGCGCAGCGCCTGCCTGCAGGCGGTGGGAAGGTCGCACTCGAGCCCGAAGATCGCCATCACGCTGTCGCCGATGAACTGGTTGGGCACGCCGCCGCTCTCGCGCACGGCTGCACCCACGGTGGCGAAGTAGCGGTCGAGCACGTAGGCCAGGTCGAAGGGCCACTGCCGCTCCGACAGGCCCGACCAGCGCCGCAGGTCGACGAACAGGATCGCCACGTCGCGCTCGCGCCCGAAGCTGCCGACCGGCGCGGGCCGGCCTTCGTTGGGCAGCGGCGCGAACAGCGGCGTGACCTCGATGTCGCCGCGTGGGCGCAGCTGGCAGGCCAGGCGCACGTCGGCCGGTGCGCGCACGCGTTCGAGCGTGCGCTGCTCGTCGCGGCCGGGCTCGCCGATGTGCTCGGCCTGGCCGGCCACGCGCACGCGGCAGGTCGAGCAGCGCGCACGTCCGCCGCAGATCGAGACGTGTGCGATGCCGTGTGAGCGGCTTGCCTCCAGCACGCTCCAGCCGCGCGGCACCTGCACCGTGCGACCGGGATAGCGCAGCGCCACGGACGGCTGCCGCGACCAGCGTGCCAAGCCGTTGCGTCCCCAGCGCGCCGCGAGCAGCGCGACCAACGCCAGGCCGTAGAACCACTTGATGCCGCCTTCGGCCGCATTGAGCGCCCTGCCCTGCGCGGGCGTCGGCAGCGTGACCGGCGGCACGCCGGTCCACTGGAACTCGCGCCCCATCGACACGAAGCCCATCGCCGCCGTCAGCGGCAGCGCCACCGCAACGGCCAGCAGCAGATGGGAGAAGCGCCGCCAGGCCGGTTTCACCCGCAGCGCGAAGTGCAGGCCCAGGCAGCCGTGGACCCAGGCCGCGAGCATCATCACGAGCTGTGCGGCCGCGCCTTGCCAGTCCCACAACCCCCAGACCACACGCACGTACGAGCCTTCGATGCCATAGGCCAGGTAGGCGCCGCGCATGGCCGTGAGGTGCGTGGCCAGCAGCAGCGGCAGCGCGAAGCCGAGCAGCACGCGCAGGCCTTCGAGCGGCGGCATGCGCAGCGTGCGGCGCTCCCACAGGGCGACCACGGCCAGCGCCAGGTGCACGGCGGCCGCGCCATACAGCAGTACCGTGCCCGGCAGGCTGTGCCAGAACTTCTGCACGCCACGCAGCACGGTCTCGGCCGCGGCAAAGGAATAGATGCCCAGCGAATGGTTCAGCAGGTGCGCCGTGACGTAGGCCATCAGCACCAGCCCGCTCGCCCAGCGGAGATTGCGCCGTGTCGGCGGTCTCAGCGGAAAAATGGGGCCCGAAGGGGTGCGGAGGGAACGTCTGTCCATGAACGGGTTCGAAGCGGCACCCGAGCATAATGCGCGCGCCCCCACCGACCCCCGGCATGGCCAAACCTGAACCTTCCTCTCCCCGCTCCAGCCTTGCACTGCGCCAGATCGCACTGCTCGGAGGCCTTTCCGATCGGCGCCTGGACCTGCTGGCCCAGCAATGCCTGTGGCACAGCGTGGAGGCCGGCAAGCCCTTGCTGCTGCGCGCCGAGCAGCAGGGCGAGGTGTTCCTGCTGGTGTCGGGCCGGGTGCGGGTGACGACCTATTCGGCCAACGGCCGGCAGGTCACCTTCCGCGATTCCGAAGCCGGCGAGCACTTCGGCGATATCGCCGCCATCGACGGCGGCCCGCGCTCCGCCGACGTGGTCACGCTGGAGCCCAGCGTGGTCGCCAGCCTCGACCGCGCCGCCTTCATGGCCCTGCTGCGCGATGAACCGCTGGTGGCCGAGCGGGTGATGCTGAGGCTGGCGTCATTGGTGCGCCAGCTGTCGGAGCGCGTCATCGACCTGAGCACCCTCGGCGTGCAGAACCGGCTGCATGCCGAACTGCTGCGCCTGGCCCGCGCAGCCGGTGTCGAGGACAACCAGGCTCGGCTCGACCCGGCGCCCAGGCACGCGGCGCTGGCGAGCCAGATCAGTACCAACCGCGAGCAGGTGACGCGCGAGCTCAACGTGCTGGTGCGCAGCGGCGTGCTGCGCAAGGACGACAAGGCGCTGCTGGTGGTGGCCGACGTGGCCCGCCTCGAAGCCATGGTCTCGCAGGTCAGGGGCGATTAGTGCTCTCCCCCAGGGCTTCGCGCACTTTGTGCCGCAGCGCCAACCCCCTTCCGGGGGCAATACCGGCGGCCCGGCAAAGCCGGTTCCGCGGTATTCCACGAATGATTCGCGGGTTTGCTCAGTTCCAGCGGCCGTTGCGTCCGCCGACGGAGAAGCTGCCGGCGCCCAGCAGCACCACCGTCAGCGCGCCGAACAGGTACAGGCCTTGCAGTTCCAGTGCCCAGCCGCCCTGCTTGGTCATTGCGAACAGGTCGGCCATGTGCACGAGGCCGAAGGCCACCAGCATGTTGATGACCACCACGGCGGCCGCAGCGCGAGTGAAGACGCCGGCAATCATCAGCAGCGGCGCGGCGATCTCGCCCACGTACACGAGGTAGGCCAGCCCGCCCGGCAGGCCGGCCTTGGCCAGCATGCCGCCGATGAAACCCACGCCGGCCGACAGCTTGAAGATGCCGTGCAGCAGCACCAGGAAGCCGACCGTCACGCGGATCAGCAGCTTGCCGGAATCGTCCAGCGTGGAGGGAGAGAGAGCAGACAGCGGCGATGCGATCGGCGCATGCGCTGTGTTGGCGGCCTGGGTGTTCATGGCTGGTCCTTGGAAATGGAGGACCGCCGCGGAATGCGACGGTTGCGGTTCCAGTGTGCGGAGCTGCCGAAAACCCGGATGTGCGTTTACGCACATGTTTTGGCGGAAAGGCCCGTCAGCGCATGCCGAAGTGCCCGGTCCATTTCCGCTCGTACTCCATCTTTGCGAAGTGCGCGGCCATGAAGTCGATGAAGCTGCGCACCTTCGCCGACAGGTGCTTGCGGCTGGGATACGCGAGGTTGATCGTCAGGTGCGGCAGGTCCCAGTCTTCCAGCGTAGGTACCAGCCGGCCGGCCACGATGTCTTCGTACACGATGTAGGTCGGCTGCACGAGGATGCCCATGCCGTCGAGCGCAGCGGCGCGCAGCACCTGGCCGTCGTTCGATTCGAGCAGCCCCGTGACCGGCACCGTGTGCGTTTCCCCGTCCCGGCTGAAGCGCAGCTCGTTCGGGTTGTTGGCATGGGTGTAGATCAGCAGCTTGTGCTGCTTCAGCTCGTCCAGCGTCTTCGGAAAGCCATGCTGCGCGAAGTAGCGCGGCGAGGCCGCGAGGATGCGCCGCGTCTCGCCGAGCCGGCGAATCGTCACGTTGGAGTCGGGTTCGTACTCGCGCGTGCGGATCGCCACGTCGATGTTGTTGTCGATCAGGTCGAAGTAGCGGTTGGCGGCTTCCACGTGCACCCTCACGCCGGGGTAGCGCTGGGTGTACTCGCGCAGCAGCGGCGCGATGTGGTGGACCGAGAACGAGAGCGAGGCCGTGACGCGCAGCGTGCCCGTCGGGTTGAGCGCGGTGGCGTTCACCGTCGATTCGGCATCCGACAGGTCGGCCAGGATGGTGCGGGCGCGGGCGCAGAACTCGCGGCCGGTGTCGGTCAGGTACAGGCGGCGGGTATTGCGCTCGACCAGCCGCGCGCCGAGCCGGGCTTCGAGGGCGCCCAGGTGGCGGCTCGCGGCGGCGTTCGACAGGCCCAGCGTCTCGGCCGCGCGGCTCAGGCTGCCGGCATCGGCGATCTGCACGAGCAGGGCGATTTCGGTCCAGCGGTCCATGGGCGTTGTTTCCGGGGCTTGTCTTTGGTCGGGCCGGGCGATTTTGGCGCAGGGCGGGCGCGACCGTTCCGCTGGCCGGAAAAATCATTTGCGCCCAGGTGCTTTCAGCGCAGCGGTGCGCGGCCTACAGTGCGTCGTATCCGACGACCAGACCCCATGGAGACAACCACGATGCGCAACCTCGACCAGGACAACATCACCCAGGCCGTGCTCGCGCGCTTCGCCGACACGCCCGACCCGCGCCTGCACGAGATCATGACCAGCCTTGTGCAGCACCTGCACGCCTTCGCGCGCGAGGTGAAGCTCACCGAGGAAGAATGGTTCCAGGGCATCCAGTACCTGACCGCCACCGGCCAGAAGTGCGACGACAAGCGGCAGGAGTTCATCCTGCTGTCGGATGTGCTGGGCCTGTCGATGCTCACCATCGCGATGAACAACGACAAGCCGGCGGGCTGCACCGAGGCCACCGTGTTCGGCCCCTTCTACTTCGACGGCGCGCCAGAGTACGAGCACGGCGACGACGTGGCCAACGGCGCCGAGGGCGAACCCTGCGATGTGTTCGCCACGGTGCGCGGCCTCGATGGCGAGCCGGTGCCCAACGCCGTGGTCGACGTGTGGCAGGCCGACGCGGGCGGCCACTACGACGTGCAGCACCCCGGACTCGACCACGCCGAGAACCGCGGCACGCTGCGCACCGGGCCCGATGGCTCGCTGCATTTCCGCAGCGTGGTGGCGGTGGCGTATCCGATCCCGGTCGACGGCCCCGTGGGCGACCTGCTGCGTGCCACCAGGCGCCACCCGTGGCGGCCCGCGCACCTGCATTTCAAGATCGAGGCGCCGGGCTACGAGCGGCTCATCACCCATGTGTTCCGCGACGGCGACGAGTGGCTCGACTCCGACGCGGTGTTCGCGGTGCGCCAGTCGCTGGTGGCGCCATGGACGAAGCAGGCCAACGGCCGCTGGCGGCTCGATTTCGATTTCGTTCTCAACCCGCTGAAGCAGCCCGCCTGACCAGGCTGCGCCCCGTCCTGCTACGCTCGCGAAGCCTGCCACCCGGCAGGCTTTTTTCTGCGCTTTCCCTTCCCATGGCCTTTCCCCTGATCACCGACCCGTATTTCTACGCGGTCGCCATTCCCGCCGTGCTGCTGCTCGGCATCAGCAAGAGCGGCTTCGGCGCGGGCTTCGGCTCGCTCGCGGTGCCGATGATGGCGCTGGCCGTCACGGTGCCGCAGGCGGCGGCCATCCTGATGCCGCTGTTGCTGCTGATGGACGTGCTGGGCATTGCCGCATTCAGGCGCGACTTCGACCGCTCGCTGCTCAAGTTCCTGATTCCGTTCGGGCTGCTGGGCACGGTGATCGGCACGCTGTTGTTTCGCGCGCTGCCGGCGCACACGGTGGCGGGCATCGTGGGCGTGTTCACGCTGCTGTTCCTGGCGCAGCGGCTGCTGTTTCCGCCGAAGCCCGACGACCCGCTGCCTTCGCGCGGCGTGGGTGCGGTGCTGACCACGGTGTCGGGCTTCACCAGCTTCATCGCGCATGCGGGCGGGCCGCCTATCAACGCTTACGTCATCCCGCTGCGGCTCTCTCCGGTGATCTTCACGGCCACCATGGCCTATTTCTTCTTCGTGGTGAATCTCAGCAAGTGGATTCCCTATGCGTGGCTCGGCCTGCTCGACTTCCGCACGCTGGCCACGTCGCTGGTGCTGATGCCGATCGCTCCCTTGGGCGTGTGGGTCGGCATCCGCATTGCGCGGCGCATCGATGCGACGTGGTTCTATCGCTTCGTGTACCTGGGGATGCTGCTGACGGGCCTGAAGCTCGTCTATGACGGGTTCATTGGCTAACCCCCAGGCTTCGCGCACTTCGTGTCGCTGCGCCACCCCCTTGCAGGGGGCAACACCTGCGGCCCGGCAAAGCCGGTTCCGCGGTGTTCCCGAAAGGGGTCAAAACTCGACTATGGACTTGAAGCCGCCGAAGATCATCCGCTTCGCGTCGAAGGGCATCGTCTTCGGGTCCATCGCCGTGATGCGCGGGTCGGTCATCACCTTCGCGTTCACCGTGTCGCGGTGCTTGCGCGATTTGTAGGTGATCCACGAGAAGGCCACCGTCTCATCGGGCTTCTGTTTCACGCTCTGCGGAAACGAGGTCAGCTTGCCGGGCTTCACGTCGTCGGCGATGCATTCCACGTATTCGAGCGCGCCGTATTCCATCCAGACCTTGCCGGCCTTGCGCGCGAGCTTGCGGTAGGCCTCTACGTTCGCGGTGGGAACGGCGACGATGAAGCCGTCTACATAACGAGCCATGAGTGTTCTCCTGAACAAAGAGTGGAAGCGTTGGAGAAAGAAAACCGGCGGTTGCGGCATGGCATGCGGATGTTCACGACGCCGTGCCGCCCGCGGTGCCACGGGGTGCTGCTTCTTCGTTGTTCTGCGCCTGCCCCGGCATGGCGGTGCGAAGCAGCAGGGCCCCGATCAAACCCGCCGCCGCCGCGAACACGGCACCGACGAGAAACGCAAGGTTGTAGCCCCCGGTGAGTGCCAGCGGCATCTGCGCACCGGCGGCTTCCATCGATGCGGAGCGCGCGGCCGCGGCGCTGGCCAGCACGGCCAGGCCCAGCGCGCCGCCCATCATGAACGAGGTGTTGACCACGCCCGAGGCCAGGCCCGAATCGGCCGGGCTCACCTCGCTCATGGCCGCCAGCAGCACCGGGTTGAAGGCCATGCCCGCGCCGAGGCCCAGCAGCATCATGCCGGGCAGCACGTCGACCACGAAGCTGCCGTTGACCGGCGCGCGCGCGAACAGCGCCAGCCCGACGGCCGCGAGCCAGAGCCCGGCCGCCAGCGGTTTGCGGATGCCGAAGCGCATCACGATCTTCGCGGAGAGGCCGAGCGAGAACACCGCCATGATCACGTTGGCCGGCAGGAAGGCCAGCCCGATCTGCATCGGCGTGTAGTTCAGCACCAGCTGCATGTAGAGCGCCGAGATGAAGAACCACGCGAACATGGCCGCGGCCCACAGCACGCCGACCACGTTGGCCACCGACACGCTGCGCAGCTTGAACAGGCCCAGCGGCATCAGCGGATGCTGCACGCGCGACTCGATGGCGATGAAGATCGCGAGCAGCACCACGGCCGCGCCGAGCAGGCCGAGCGTCTGCGTGGAACCCCAGCCCGCCTCGTTGCCGTTGACCACGCCGTACACGGCGAGCATCAGCGACAGCGTGACGGTGACGGCGCCGGCCACGTCGAGCTTCTCGCCGTGCGCATGGCCGCGCGCGCTGGGCAGCAGCGCCACGCACAGCGCGTACACGGCCACGCCGATCGGCAGGTTGACCAAGAAGATCCAGTGCCAGCTCAGCGTGCTTGTGAGCAGCCCGCCCAGCAGCACGCCGATGCTGCCGCCGCCCGCGCAGACGAAGCCGTACACGCCCATTGCCTTGGCGCGGTCGGCCGGCTCGGTGAAGAGATTCATGATCAGCGAGAGCGACACCGCCGAGACCACCGCGCCGCCCAGGCCCTGCACCGCGCGCGACGCCACCAGCAGGCCCTGCGAGGTCGAGACCCCGCAGGCCAGCGATGCCAGCGTGAACAGCACCAGGCCCGCGAGGAACACGCGGCGGTGGCCGTACAGGTCGCCGAGCCGGCCGCCCAGCAGCAGGAAGCCGCCGAAGGTCAGCATGTAGGCATTCACCACCCAGACCAGCGAGGTCTCGGTGAAGCCGAGGTCGGTGCGGATCGAGGGCAGTGCCACGTTCACGATGGTGGTGTCGAGCACGATCATCAGGACGCCGAGGCACAGCACCATCAATGCGAGCCAGCGCTTGCGGCTGTCGAGTTGGTTGGTCATGGGAAGCGGGTTTCTTGAAGTAGGAAGGGGACGGCTCAGACCAGCGGCTTGCCGCCGTTGATGAGCCACGGAGTGCCGAAGCGGTCGGTCACCATGCCGAAGCCTTCGACCCAGAAGGTCTTCTCGAAGGGCATTCCGACGTGGCCGCCTTCGGCGAAGGCGTCGAACACGCGGCGGGCCTCGGCCACGGTCTCGATGGTCAGCGCGACGCCGAAGCCCTTCATGCCTTCGTACGGCTGGCCGGGCATGGAGTCGGAGGCCATGAGGATGCCCTGGCCGTAGGCGAGCGAGGCATGCATGATGCGCTTCTTCGCCTCGGGCGGGAACTGCTCCGTGTCGGGCGCTTCGCCGACGGTCATCATCATCTGCATGGTGCCGCCCAGCGTCTTCTCGTAGAAGCGCATGGCCTCGGCTGCGTTGCCGTCGAAGGTGAGGTAGGCGTGGATGTGGGGCATGATTTTTCCTTTCGGGAATTACTTTTCGGTGGCGGTCTTCAGGTTGGCGAGGCCCGTCTCGAAGTCCTTGCCGATCATCTGGTCCATGTTGAAGAAGATGCCCATGAGCTTGGCGACATAGGGGCTCGGGCCGTACATGGCCCAGGTGACCTGCGTTGCATTGCCCTGGGGCTGCAGCGTGAATTCAGCGGTGTTGTGGCCCTCGAAGGGCTTGATGAAGTCGAGCTTGATCGCGACCTTCGACGAAGGCGCCGACCCCACGATCTCCATGCGGCCCGCGCCGGCCTTGTCGTTGCCCTCCCAGGCATAGGTCGCGCCCTTGCCGTTCGCACTGCCGCCGAAGCTGCGCTTCATGGCGGGGTCGAGCTTCTCGTAGGGCGACCATGCGTTCCAGCGGTGGAAGTCGTCGATCAGCGGAAAGATCTTCTCGGCCGGTGCCTCGATGCGCGCGGTGCGCTCGACGCGGAAGGTGTCGGGCCGGGTGGCCGCGAAGATCAGCAGCGCGGCGATCGCGAGCACGACGACGAGGGCGATTTTCTTGAGCATGGCGGGGCTTTCGGGAGATCGGCTGTGCGAGCGAGTGCGATCAGCCCGCGTGCGCGACCACCAGCAGCCAGCCCACGCCGAAGCGGTCGGTCAGCATGCCGAAGTTCGAGGTGAAGAAGGTCGGGATCAGCGGCTGCGTGACCTGCCCGCCCTCGGACAGCGCGTTGAACCACTTGACGACTTCGGTGTCGGTCTTGGCGGTGAGCGCGAGCATGATGCCCTCGAACTTCGCCTGGCCGGAGCAGCGGCCGTCCGAGGCCATCAGCTCGGTGTCGCCGATGCGGAACACCGCGTGCATCACCTTGCTGGCGTCGGGCATCGCGCCGCCGCAACTGGCGTCCGCGTTGCCCGAAGGGGCTCCGGCAGGCGCTTCGCTGTAGCGCATGAGCTGTACGACCTCGGCGCCGAGCGCCTTCTTGTAGAAGCCGAGCGCTTCGTCGCATCGGCCTTCGAACGAGAGGTAAGACTGGACTTTCATGGCGGTTCCTTTGAATTGGAGAGGTGATTCGGGAAGCCCCCGGTGTCATGGGCCGCAAACAATCGGATTACCTTGTGTACACCGTCCACAAAGAATAGCAGGGATAATGGACAGTGTCCACATGGAAATGAAATGAAGCTCAACAACGTCCCCGAGAGCCTGCCTCCCGCCCGCAGCACCTACCGGCACGGCGACCTGCGGCGGGCGCTGCTCGACGCAGGCATCGAACTGGCGCGCGACGGCGGCCCGGGTGCGGTGGTGCTGCGCGAAGCCACGCGGCGTGCGGGGGTCGTGCCGAACGCGGCGTACCGGCACTTCGGCAGCCGGCAGGAGCTTTTGCTGGCGGTGCGCGCGGCCGCGCTGGCCGCGGCTGCGATCGCGATGGAGAAAGAACTGGCAGTGCTGCCTTGCGATCAGCCTCCGGCCGATTTCGCGCGCGCACAGCTGCGCGCCATCGGCACGGCCTATCTGCGCTTCGCGCAGGCCGAGCCCGGTTTGTTCCGCACGGCATTCGTGTTTTCCGATGAAGGCAGCGGTGAACTCGGCGCCGGGAAAGCCGGCGCGAGCGGGCTGGACCCGTTCCAGCTGCTGGGCAAGGCCATCGACCGGCTGGCGGACGCGGGCGTGCTCGACCCGGCGCGGCGCCCGAATGCCGAATACCTCGCATGGAGCGCGGTGCATGGGCTGGCGCTGCTCATCATCGACGGGCCGCTGCGCGGCATGGATGCCGAGGCGGCCCATGCGCTCGGACAGCAAGTGATCGATATGGTCGGGCGAGGTCTCTGAAGCCTCGGAGGCCTTGGAAGCCTAGAGATAGATCTTCTGCAGCAGCCTGATCAGCGTCTCGCGCTCGCGGGAGGTGAGCCTGGCGCTGGCGTCGGCTTCCAGTTGCACCACGGTCTGTTCGGCCTCGCGGATCAGCGTTTCGCCGGCGGCCGTGAGGTGCAGGCCGACGGCGCGGCCGTCGTGCGGGTGGGGACGGCGTTCGATGAGGCCCCGGCTGTCCAGCGTGGCCACCAGGCTCACGAGGTTCGGCGGCAGGATGTCCAGCGTGTTGCACAGCTGCCGCGACGTGGCGCCCGGGTTGTGCGCCAGCAGCGAGAGCACCGAGAAATCGATCTGCTTGAGGCCGTAGGGCGCCATGCGCTCCGCGAAGAAGGCGCTGACGATCAGCCATGCCCGGCGGGCGTTGTAGCCGACCAGCGTTTCGAGCATGCGGGCATCGAGCCGCTCAGGCCTGCCCTGCGGCGCCGCGGCCTGCTCGCCTTTCGCGGAGACGGATTTCGAGGAGGAAGCCATGGGACTAGAGCGTAACCGTCTGCGTGCGTACGGGGTGCCTACCGTGCGACACCTTGCGTTTACGCCGCTTGGGTGTGCGCCGCGGCCTCGCAGGCCCGCTTGACGATGCCCAGCCGCATCTCGAACTCGGGCAGCACCCAGCGGCGGAAGGCGCCGGCCGTGCGCGCCCGTGCGGCGTCTTGCGGGGCGGCGGCCTCGATGCGGGCCCAGGCCCACGCCATCATCGCGAGCATCGTCACGCGCAAGTAGTCGTCGGCTATTTCGTACGGCAGCACGGTGTCGGCTTGCGCCGCAATCGCCACCGTGGTGCCCAGGTAGCGCAGCTGCGCCAGCCGGCGCTGCGCGTCGGCATCGGCTTCACGCGAGGCATCGAGCATGTCGCGCAGCTCGAGCAGCACGGCCGACATGGCGGCGCCGCCGTCGGGCAGCACCTTGCGCACCAACAGATCGATGGCCTGGATCTCGTTGGTGCCCTCGTAGATCATGGTCACGCGCGCATCGCGCACGATCTGCTCGATGCCCCATTCGCGAACGTAGCCGTGGCCGCCGAACACCTGCAGGCATTCGCTCGCGCCGTGGAAGGCTTGCTGGGTGCATGCGGCCTTGAGCACCGGCGTGACGAACGCGCACCAGCGCTGCGCTTGTTCGCGGGCCTTGGGATCGGCGTCGTGCGTGGCCACGTCGAGCATCAGCGCGCTGCGGTAGGCGAGGGTGCGCGCGCCGTCGATCCAGGCGCGCTGCGTGTCGAGGATGCGGCGCACCGCGGGGTGCTCGGCGATCAGGTCGGCGGGCTCGCCGCCGCGGCTGGCAGGCACGGGGCCGGGCGCGCGCATCTGGCGGCGTTCGGCGGCGTAGGTGTCGGCCTTCTGCCATGCGGCGTCGAGCAGGCCGATGCCCTGCAGCGCCACGTGCAGGCGCGCGGAATTCATCATCACGAACATCGCGGCCAAACCGCGGCCGGGCTCGCCGACCAGCCAGCCGACGGCATCGTCGAAGCGCATCGTGCAGGTGGGGCTGCCGTGCAGGCCCATCTTTTCCTCGATGCGCTCGCAGAGCACCGCATTGCGGGAGCCGTCTGGCAGCAGCTTGGGCACGAGCACCAGCGACAGTCCCTTGGGGCCGGCAGGCGCATCGGGCAAGCGGCACAGCACGAGGTGCACGATGTTCGGCGTCAGGTCGTGTTCGCCGCCGGAAATGAAGATCTTGCCGCCGTTCACCCGCAGGCTGCCATCGGCCTGCGGCACGGCGCGCGTGCGCACCTGGCCCAGGTCGCTGCCCGCATGCGCCTCGGTGAGGCACATCGTGGCGAGCCATTCGCCGGTGGCGATCTTCGGCAGGTAGCGTTGCTTCAGTTCGTCGCTGCCATGGTGCTTGAGGCAGGCATACGCGCCGTGCAACAGGCCGGGCGCCATCGTCAGGCCGTGGTTGGCGGCGGCCAGCCATTCGTAGAGCACGGCTTCGAGCACCGCGGGCAGGCCCTGGCCGCCGTCTTCTGGCGCGGCCGACAACGCAGGCCAGCCGCCATCGACGAAGGCCTGGTACGCCTCGCGAAAGCCTGGAGGCGAAACGACCTCGCCGTCGGCGAAGCGGCATCCGATTTCGTCGCCGCCACGGTTGATGGGCGCCACCACTTCGCCGACGAAGCGGCCCGCTTCTTCGAGCACCTGCGACTGCAGCGCCTCGTCGACTTCTGCAAAGGGCGCGAGCGCGGCCAGGCGCGCGGGCACATCGAGCACGGCATTGAGCAGAAAACGAACGTCTTCGGGGCGGGGTTGATAGTCCATCGGGGAGCGGAAATCTAAGGGGCAGGGGGCTTGCAGGCGAAGCTGCTCGCGCGCTCCGTGTCGCCGCCGGTGTAGGTGGCGACCTGTGGGTAGGGGCACAGCGGCCGCGTGCGCTGCGCCGACCAGTTGGCGGGCACTTCGGCGTTGGGCACCGGCGTGCCCACACCGCGCGCGGCGGCCGTGACCGATGCGGGCGCCTTGCCCTGCTCGACCCAGTCGACCAGCGCGCTCAGCATGTCGAACTGGTCGGTGGCCGGGCCGCCTGCGCAGTGGTTCATGCCGGGCACCGGGAAGTAGCGCGCGAACGAAGAGGCATCGCCGCCGTTCGCGGCCTGCACACGCTCGTACCAGGCGGCGGTATCGTCGGACGAGAACACCGGGTCGCTGGTGCCGTGGTAGACGATCATGCGGCCGCCCCTGTCGCGCAGCGCGCCCAGGTTGGCCGCGTCCGGCGGCGTCATGAACGATAGCGCCGACTCGTGGAACACACCGTCGGTGGCCGCGATGCGCGGTGCGTCGCGGTCCATGTCGAAGCCCAGCGCGAAGGGCAGGCCCTGCGGCCGCTCGGCCAGCGGTGGCGTGGTGAAGATGAAGCCCACGGCACCCGCGTCGCGCGTCGGCGGACTTGCGAACTTCCACTCGCGCCAGTTGCTGCCGCTCACGCCCGCGTCGAACGGGAAGCTGCTGTAGAGCGGCTGGCCTGCGCTGTTGCGCGCACCCTTGACGAACACGTTGGCGAGTGCGTTCTTCTGCGGCGCGCTCAGGCACATGCCATCGCGCGTGCCGGCGGCGCAGGTGGGCACGTCCGCCTGGATGTCGAAGCGTGCCTGGCAGGCCTGCACGTTCGACACGATGCCGTCGGCCAATCCATCGAGTGCATCGCAGCGCTGCAGCACCTTGTCGGCCACGAGCTTCATCTCGGCCGGGGTGAAGGCGCTCTGCAGATCGGGCTGGCCGGCCGGCGTCTTCGCGCTGGCCACGGCCGCGTATTGCTGCGCGCCGTAGAGCTGTGCCACCGCCGCCTTCGGCAGGTTGAAGCCGGGGTCGCCCGCGAGGATGCCGTCGTACTGCTGCGCCGAACGCACCGCGGCCACCATCGCATGCCGGCCGCCGTTGGAGCAGCCGCCGAAGTACGAGCGGTCGGGTCCGCGCCCGTAGGCCTTGGCGATCAGGTTCTTCGCCATCGGCGTGAGCTGCGCGACGGCGTTGTAGCCGTAGTCGAGCCGTGCCTGCGGGTCGAGCCCGAAGCGCGGCCCCATCGATCCCGCGTGGCCGGCGTCGGAACTGATGACGGCAAAGCCCATCTGCAGCGCGCTGCTGCGCGGGCCGCCACCACCGATGCCGCCGATCGCGGGCACCACCACGCCGTCGAGCCCGCCATTGGCCTGGTAGAAGAAGCGGCCGTTCCATGCCACGGGCAGCCGCATCTCGAAGCCGACGGCGTAGCGCTGGTTGTCGACCGGGCTCGTGCGTTCGTTCATGCGGCCCTGCACGAGGCAGTGCGCGGGAGCGCTCATCGCGACGCCGCCGACCGTGACGGCGCCCGCAGGCACCTCGGTGGCCGAGGTGTAGGCCGTGCCCGGCAGCGCGGCACGCGCGGCGAGGTCGGTGCAGGCCTGCAGCGTGCCGGGACGCGCGGCGGCCAGCGGTGCGTGCGCTGCGGGTGGACGCCCCGCACAGGCCACAAGCAAGGCGGCAACGCCGATCGCGGTCGCGCACAGGCCGAGGGAAAGGGGGCGCTGCTGTCGGTTCATGTTGTCTCCTTGCCGCGCAGGCCGCGGCACTTTCTTCAGGCGGCTTTTCTTGCCGCGCCCAGGTAGGTGTCGATCACGCGCGAATCGACTGCCAGCTTCTTCGCTTCGCCTTCGAGACTCACGCTGCCCATCTCGAGCACATAGCCGTGGTCGGCCACTTCGAGCGCGGCGCGTGCGTTCTGCTCGACCAGCAGGATGGTGACGCCCGTGGCGCGCAGCGCATCGACCGTGCGGAAGATTTCCTGCACCACCAGCGGCGCAAGGCCCAGGCTGGGTTCGTCGAGCATCAGCAGCGTGGGGCGCGACATCAGCGCGCGGCCCACCGCCAGCATCTGCCGCTCGCCGCCCGACAGCGTGCCGGCCAGTTGCGTGCGGCGCTCCTTCAGGCGCGGGAACAGCGTGTAGACCTCGTCGATGCGGTCGCGCCACTGCTTGTTGCGCAGCCGCACCTGGCGAAAACCGCCGAGCACGAGGTTGTCTTCCACCGGCATGGTGCCGAACAGCTCGCGCTTCTCGGGCACGAGCGCGATGCCGAGCATCACGCGCTCTTCGAGCGTCATCGTGGAGATGGGCTGGCCCTTGAACTCGATGACGCCCTTCGAAGGCAGCACGCCCATCAGCGCATTGAGCAGCGTGGATTTGCCGGCTCCGTTCGGGCCGATCACGGTGACGACGCTGCCCTGGCCGGCCTTCAGGTCGATGCCGTGCAGCACTTCGGCACGGCCGTAGCCGGCGTGCAGGTCGCGGATGTGGAGCAGGGGGGGTGTGGTCATCTCAATGCTCCGTTCCGAGGTAGGCCGCGCGCACCTTGTCGCTGTTCTGCACCTCGGCAGGCGTGCCCTCCATCAGGTGCGTGCCGAATTCCATCACCACGATGTGGTCGCAGATGTCCATCACCAGCCCCATGTCGTGCTCCACCAGCAGGATGCTCATGCCTTCGCTGCGCAGCTGCCGCAGCACCTTGCCCAGCGCTTCCTTTTCCTTGTGGCGCAGGCCGGCCGCGGGCTCGTCGAGCAGCAGCAGGGCCGGGTCGGCGCACAGTGCGCGCGCAATCTCCAGCAGGCGCTGCTGGCCCATGGCGAGGTTGCCCGCGATCTCGTGCAGGTAGTCGCCCATGCCCACGCGCTGCAGCTGGCGCTCGGCCTCGCGGAACAGTGCGCGCTCTTCCGTGCGGTCGATGCGTAGCATGGCGGCGATGGCGCCCTTGTGGCCGCGCAGATGGGCGCCCAGCGCCACGTTCTCGAGCACCGTCATGTCGGCCACCATCTTCACGTGCTGGAAGGTGCGCGACACGCCGCGCTGCGCGATCTGCCGCGCGCCCAGCCCGCCGATGGCCTCGCCACGGAAGCGCACCGCGCCGCCCGAAAGCCCGAGCACGCCGGTCACGAGATTGAAGGTGGTCGACTTGCCCGCGCCGTTCGGCCCGATGAGGCCGACGATCTGGCCGGCGCGTGTCTGGAAGCTGATGTCGTTCACCGCCACCAGCCCGCCGAAGGTCTTGCGGATGGCCTGCACGTCGAGCACCACCTCGCCGGCGGCCGGCTTGGCGCGTGCGGGCAGGTCCTTGGCGTTCTGCCAGTCGACGCTGCGGCGCGGACGCGGCAGGCGCCGGTCGACGAAGGCCCACAGCCCGCTGGGCAGGTACTTGAGCACCAGCACGATCATGATGCCGAACACGATCAGCTCGTAGCTGCCGGCCGTGCCGATCAGCTTGGGCAGCAGCACCTGCAATTGGTCTTCGAGCAGCTTGACCACGCCGGCACCGGCAATGGCACCCCACACGTGGGCCGCGCCGCCGAGCACCGCCATGAACAGGTATTCGATGCCCATCTTCAGGCCGAAGGGCGACGGGTTCACCGTGCGCTGGAAGTGCGCGAACAGCCAGCCCGAGATCGATGCGAGCATGGCCGCCAGCACGAAGATGCCGATCTTGAAGCGCAGCGTGTTCACACCCATGGCCTCGGCCATCTGCGAGCCGCCGGCCAGCGAACGGATGGCGCGGCCGCTGCGCGAATCGAGCAGGCGGATCACCGCGAACGCAGCGAGGATCGCGAAAGCCCAGACCACGCCGTAGAACAGCCGCTGCTGGCCGAACTCGAAACCGAACAGCGACAGCCCCTTCACGCCCAGGATGCCGTCGTACTTGCCGAGCGCATCGAGGTTGCCCATGAGGTAGTAGAGCGACAGCGCCCACGCGATGGTCGCCAGCGGCAGGTAGTGGCCCGACATGCGCAGCGTGATCGCGCCGATGAACGCGGCGCTGAGGCCGGTGAGCGCCAGGCCGATGAACAGCGTGACCCACGGCGACAGGCCGGTGTTCACCGTGAGGTAGGCGGTGGTGTACGCGCCGATGCCCACGAAGGCCGCTTGCCCGAAGGAGGTGAGGCCACCGACGCCGGTGAGCAGCACGAGGCCGAGCACGGGCAGGGTGTAGATGCCGATGTAGTTGAGCTGGATGATCCAGAAGTCGGGCAGCGGCAGGAATGGCAGCGCGACGAGCACCAGGATCAGTGCGAGCGGGCCCCAGGTGCGCAGCAGGCTCTTGTCCGGCGCAGGGGTCGAAGAAGGATTCAGAAGCGCTTCCATCTCAGTGATCCATCGCGGGTTGTTTGTTTTGTTTCAGGTGCGCTTGTTCGGGGCGCGTGCACAGGCCACCGGGTACTCCCCTCCGCGAATGTCCCCCGCCTTCGGCTCCTCCTTTATTTCGCTGCGGGGAGCACCCGGTGCCCTGTGCACGATGGGCGCTCTGCTTGTGCAGGCAGTTCAACCGCTCTGCTGGACGCTCACGCCGATGGGGTGCCTTGCGCAGCGAAATAAAGGAGGAGGCCGCAGGCCGGGGGACATTCGCGGAGCAAGGTACCCCGTCGGCGTGAGCGCACCCCGAACGACCCCTGGAGCGGCAAGAAGAACGTGTGCTCATCAATGCTCCTCATCCGAATGCCCGCTGCGCAACGAGCGCCACAGCAGCACCGGCAGGATGATGGTGAACACGATCACTTCCTTGAACGAGCTCGCCCAGAAAGAACCGAAGGACTCGATCACGCCCACTGCCAGCGCACCGAGCAGTGCACCCGGGTAGCTTGCAAGCCCGCCAACCACGGCAGCTACGAAGCCTTTCAGGCCGATGAGAAATCCCGAGTCGTAGAACACGGTCGTGGTCGGCCCGATCAGCAGGCCCGAGAGCGCACCGATGAGTGCCGTCATCGCGAAAGTGAGCTGCCCCGCCGCCTGGGTGGAAATGCCCATGAGCCGCGCACCCAGCCGGTTCACGGCCGTTGCCCGCAGCGCCTTGCCATACAGGCTGCGCTCGAACATCAGGTACAGCAGCACGATCAGCGCGGCCGACATGGCAAAGATGATCAGCGCCTGCCCGCTCACGTTCAGCGGGCCCAGCGCCATGCGCTCGTCCCAGAACGGCGGGTTGCGAAAACCTTCAGCGCCGAAGAACAGCAGGCCCAGTCCCGTCATCGCGAAGTGCACGCCGACCGAGACGATCAGCAGCACCAGCGAACTCGCGCCGGCCAGCGACTGGTACGCCACGCGGTACACCAGCGGCCCGAAGGCCGTCACGATGAACACCGTGAGCAGAGCCTGCACGCCGATCGGCAGGTTGCGCGGGCCGGCCCACGCCGACACCGCGCAGATGATGGCCGGCAGGACGAAGGTGCGCGCTGCCGCCTTCAGCCCGCCCGCCGCGCTGCCGCTGTGGCGCCAGGTCGTGACCAGATCCATCAGCGCGGCAACACCGGCCAGTATGAGCAGCAGCCACACCGTGCCCGGCGTCTTGCCGGTCTGGAAGATCGCCAGCGTCAGCGCGCCGTACGCCACGAATTCGCCCTGCGGGATGAAGATGACGCGGGTCACCGTGAAGACGAGCACGATGCCCATGCCCAGCAGGGCATAGATCGCGCCATTGGTGAGGCCGTCCAGCGTCAGGATGCTGGCGATTGATAAGTCCATGGCGTGAGGCTGCGATTGAAGAAGGTTACTGCTCGACCTTGAACGCGCCGTTCACCACCTTGAGCATCACGCCGGTCTCGGTCGTGTAGCCCCAGTGGTCCTGTGCCGTCCAGTTGAGCACGCCGTGCGCGAGCACCGTGCGGCCCATGCCTTCGAGCGCATCGCGCAGCGCGGCACGGAACTCCGGCGTGCCGGGCTTGGCCTTCTTGAGTGCAACCGGCACGGCCTTCTCGAGCACCGTGAGCGCGTCGGCCGAGTGGCCGGCGAACTGGTTGCGCGAGCCGGGGCCGTAGACCTTCTCGTAGCCCTGCACGAAGGCCACCGCGGCGGCCTTCGAGGGATGGCTGTCGGGCAACTGCTCGGCCACGGTGGCGGGGCCGGACACCACGAAGGTGCCTTCGGCGTCCTTGCCGGCGGTGCGCATCAGGTCCTGCGTGGCGGCGGCGTGCGTCTGGTAGACCTTGCCCTTGTAGCCGCGCTCCATCACCGCCTTCTGCGGCATGCCTGCGCCGCTGCCCGAGGCCACGATCAGGATCGCGTCGGGGTTGGCCGACGTGAGTTTCAGCACCTGGCCGGTCACGCTGGTGTCGGAGCGCGCGAAGCGCTCGGTCGCGACGATCTTGATGCCGTTCTTGGCGGCCTCGGCGGTCAGCGCCTTGAGCCACAGCTCGCCGTACGCGTCGGTGTAGCCGAGGAAGCCGACCGTCTTCACGTTCTGCTTCTTCATGTGCGCGACCACTGCGTAGGCCATCACGTCGTTCGACTGCGGCATGCGGAAGAACCACTTGTCCTTGCCCGGCGGCAGGCTGGCGGGCGAGGTCGCGATCTGCGGCGTGCCGGCTTCGGCGGTCACGTCGGCCATCGGAATGGCGACCGGCGTGGCGCTGGAGCCGATGATCACGTCGGCCTTGTCTTCCGTCACCAGGCGCTGCGTGTCCTTCACGCCGGTGGTCGGGTCGGTGGCGTCGTCGAGCACCACCACCTTGAGCGTCTCGCCCGCGATCGTCTTGGGCCAGATCATGATGCCGTTCTTCACCGGAATGCCGAGGCCGGAGGCCGGGCCGGTGAGGGGCTGCACCACGCCGATGGTGATGTCGGCATGGGCCATGCCCACGGCCATGAGCGCCAGCACGGCGGCGAGGGTGGTCTTTTTCTTGAATGTCATCGATGTCTCCTGAAGGAAGCGGGATGGAAGCGGGTTTGAAGAGTCAGCGCGGCGCCATGCGCAGTGCACCGTCGAGGCGGATCACTTCGCCGTTGAGATGGCCGTTGGTGACGATGTGGCAGGCCAGCTCGGCGAACTCCGAGGGCTTTCCAAGGCGTGGCGGGAACGGGATCGACGCGGCCAGCGACTGCTGCACGGCTTCGGGC
The DNA here is from genome assembly GCF_047304045.1 of Variovorax sp. Varisp85. NCBI lineage: Bacteria > Pseudomonadati > Pseudomonadota > Betaproteobacteria > Burkholderiales > Comamonadaceae > Variovorax > Variovorax sp. Varisp85. Next base: position 18,535 of record NZ_JBGLYN010000034.1, on the reverse strand, counting down.
AGCTCCTTCATGAGCGGCGTGGCGAACAGGCCGGGCGCCACGGTGCACACGCGGATGCCGTGCTGGGCCAGGTCGCGCGCCATGGGCAGCGTCATGCCCACGAGCCCGCCCTTGGAGGCGCTGTAGGCCTGCTGGCCCACCTGGCCGTCGAACGCGGCGGCCGAGGCGGTGAACATCATCACGCCGCGTTCGCCGTTGTCCAGCGCGGGCAGCTTGGCGCAGGCGGCGGCGAACAGGCGGCTCACGTTGTAGCTGCCGATCAGGTTGATGGTGACCACGCGCGTGAAGTCTTCCAGCGGCGCGGCACTGCCGTCGCGCTGCACGATGCGCTTGGCGCTGCCGATGCCGGCCACGTTCATGAGGATGCGTGCGGGGCCATGGGCGGCGGCGGCCTTGTCCAGCGCGGCGGTCACGCTGGCGGCGTCGGTGATGTCGCAGGCGCACGCCACGCCGCCGATCTCGGCGGCGATCTTCTCGGCCTGTTCGGCATTGCGGTCGAGCACGGCCACCTTGGCGCCCAGGCGCGCCAGTTCGCGTGCGGTGGCTTCGCCGAGGCCGGATGCGCCGCCGGTCACGATGGCGGCTTGTCCTTGGATGTGCATGGTGGATTCCTTCCGGTGAAATTCAGTGTTGGGGAACGATGGTGAAAGGCAGGCTGCCGTCGTGCAGCGCGTTCACCAGATGCGCACGGTGCTGAAGCACGGCGCGCTGGTTGATGGAGCCCTTGTCGGTGATCTCGCCCTTGTCGAGCGACGGTGGCTCGGCCATCAGGTGGGCCCGTGCCACGCGCGTGGCGCTGCCGGTGGCCTGCGCCGCAAGCTGGTTCAGCACCTTCTGGAAATGCTGCTGGATGGGCGCGCTCTGCACCACTTCCTGCAGGCTGGCGGTGGCGGGCAGGCCGCTCAGGGTGCGGCAGGCGGCCGTGGGCAGCAGAAGCGCACCGACTTCCTTGAGGTTGATGCCGGTGAGCACGGCGTCCTGCACGTAGGGCGCGCAGGCCGCGATGATCTTGGCGCGCATGGGGCCCACGCTCACGAAGGTGCCGGTGCTGAGCTTGAAGTCCTCGGCGATGCGGCCGTCGAACTTCAGGCCCTTGTTGAGGTCGTTCTCGTCGATCCACTTCACTGCGTCGCCCGAGCAGTAGAAGCCCTCTTCGTCGAAAGCCTCGCGCGTGGCCTCGGGGTTGCGCCAATAGCCGGGCGTGATGTTGGGGCCGCGGTAGCGCACCTCGATTTTTCCGTCCACGGGCACCAGCTTGAGCTGCAGCCCCGGCGTGGGCACGCCGATGTCGCCGGCCTGCACGTCGGGGCTGTTCACGGCCAAGCAGAAGGGGCAGCCCTCGGTCATGCCCAGGCCCGTGTTCATGACGATGCGCTCGCCCACCTCGCGCTCGGCGCTTTCAAACAGCGCGTCCCAGATGGGCTGCGACAGTGCGGCCGCGGCGAAGAAGAACATCTTCACGCGGCTGAGCAGGTTCTTGCGCAGCTGGTCATCGGTCTTCATCGCCTGGGCGATCACCTCGAAGCCCGTGGGCACGTTGAAGTACACCGTGGGCGCGATCTCGCGCAGGTTGCGGATGGTCTCGGCCATGCCCGTGGGCGTGGGCTTGCCCTCGTCCAGGTACAGCGTGCCGCCGTTGTAGATGACGATGCCGAAATTGTGGTTGCCGCCGAACGTGTGGTTCCACGGCAGCCAGTCCACCAGCACCAGCGGCTCTTCGGCCAGCACGGGCATGGACTGGTTCATCTGCTGCAGGTTGGCGGCCCACATGCCATGCGTGACGATCACGGCCTTGGGCAGCTTGGTGGAGCCCGAGGTGAACATGAACTTGGCGATGCTGTCCGCGGTGATCGCGCTGTGCGCCGCATCCACGGCGGGCGTGGCGGGGGTGGCCAGCAGCTCGCTGAACGGCGTGGTGCGACGCCCTTCGATGCTGCCACTGCCCAGCACCACATGCACATCGGAGGCCACCGTGGCGCCGATGGCGCGGGCAAAGCGCCTGGCGTCGCTTGCGAACACCAGGCCCGGCGTCAGCGTGTCCAGCACGTGGCGCAGCTTGTCGTAGTCCTGGCTGATCGTGGAATACGCGGTGGACACCGTGCACTGCGGCACGCCGGCCACCAGGCAGCCCAGCGACAGCAGCGCGTGGTCCAGGTCGTTCTCGCTCAGGATGGCCACGGGCCGCTCGGTGCCCAGGTTCATGCCCAGCAGCGCCTGCGCAATGCTGCGGGCCGCGGCCCACGCCTGGCTGTAGCTGATGTGGCGCCATTCGCCCAGGCTGCCATCGGCGTTCTTCACGCGTTGCGCCATCCACGTGCGCTCGGGCGCCACCTGCGCCCAGTGCGCCAGCCGCTCGGTGAGGCGCACGGGGTGCGGCTGCAGGGCCTGCGCGGCTTCGACATAGACCACGCCGTTGTCCGCTGCGCGGGTGCGCACTTCGGTGACACCGAAACGCAGGGGGCGGTAGCGAGGTGTGGAGGGGGTTGCAGTCATCAGGGGCTTTCCGTGCGCGCGACGTGCATCAGTCCTTCTTGACCTTGGCCGCCTTGCCGTCGAGGAAGGCGCGCACGCGGGCCTTGGCTTCGGGTGCGCTCTGTGCGATGGCGGCCATCATGGCTTCGGTCATCAGGCCCTGGTCGGACGGCTGCTCGGCAATGCGGGGCAGCGCGTGCATCAGCGCGTAGTTGGTCAGCGGCGCGTTCTGGGCGATGCGCTGGGCCAGCTCGAAGGCCTTGTCGAACGCGGTGCCAGCGGGCACGAGGTACTGCGCAAAGCCGACCTTCTCGCCGTCCACGGCGTTGTAGACGCGGCCGGTCATCATCATGTCGGTCATGCGGGCCGTGCCGATCAGGCGCGGGATGCGCACCGCGCCGCCACCGCCCACGAAGATGCCGCGCGAGCCTTCGGGCAGCGCGTAGAAGGTCGATTCGTCGGCCACGCGGATGTGGCACGCGCTGGCCAGCTCCAGCCCGCCGCCCACCACGGCACCGTGCAGCGCGGCCACCACGGGCACGGGGCCGAACTGGACGCGATCGAGCGCTGCATGCCACATGCGCGAGTGGTGCAGGCCCTGGCCGGCATCGCGCTCCTTGAGTTCGCTGAGGTCCAGCCCCGAGCAGAAGTGCTCGCCCTGGCCGTCGATCACCGCGGCGGCCACAGTGGCGGGCAGGCTTTCCATCAAATCGCGCAGCGCGAGGATCAGGCCATCGTTCAAGGCGTTGCGCTTGGCGGGGCGGGTCAGGCGGATGACCGCGATTTCCTCGCGTTCGCCGCGAATTTCCAGGGAGATGTCGGTGGACTGGGTCATGGTGAGGTCTGTGAGTTGATGAAATTATGGTTATTGAAGATAACTAAAACAAGGTCGAAGCCGGGCTCTTTTCTAGGTGCTTTCCCTAGCTTTTTCAGTGGATCATATGGTTATGATAAATAACTAAATGCAGCCCTCAGGAACAAGGAACCCGCCATGAACGCCTTCATCCCCTACGGTATCTACTGGTCGTCTCCCTTTGCCAAGTGGCAGGGCTCGCTGGCCAATCTCAATGCACTGCCGCTGGCGGCCAAGGTGGGCCGGCAGGCGCTGGCGGCGCGCGGCTACGACCTCGCGGCGGTGGACCTGGCCATCCTGGGCATCACCAATCCGCAGAAGGGCAGCTTCTACGGACTGCCGTGGGTCACGGGGCTCATGGGCATCGATCGCGTGGCCGGCCCCACCGTGCAGCAGGCCTGCGCCACCAGCGTGCGCGCACTGCAGATGGCCGCGCAGGAAGTGGCCTGCGGCACGGCCGGTAGCGCGCTGCTGGTGATGGCCGACCGTCAGTCCAACGGGCCGGTCGTGTACTACCCGGATTCGAGTGGCACCGGCGGCTACGGCATCACCGAGCACTGGGTGCCCGACAACATGGCGCACGACCCCTACGCCAAGAACGCGATGCTGCAGACCGGCGAGAACGTGGCCGCGCGCTATGGCATCAGCACCGAGGAACAGCACGCGCTGAAGCTGCACCGCTACACCCAGTACCAGCAGGCGCTGGCCGATGACCGCGCGTTCCAGAAGCGCTACATGGCCGATGTGCCGCTCTCCGACTCGAAATTCCGCAAGCAGACCGGCACGCTCGGCACCGACGAAGGCATCTTCCCGACCACGGCCGAAGGCCTGGCCAGGCTCAAGCCCGTGAAGGAGGGCGGCACCGTCACCTTCGGCGGGCAGACCCATCCGGCCGACGGCAACGCGGGCGCCATCGTCACCACGCGCGAACGGGCGCGCGCTGCGTCCATCGATCCCGGCATCGAGATCGAGATCCTGGGCTTCGGCATGGCGCGCGTGGAGGCGGGCTACATGCCCATGGCGCCGGTGCCCGCCGCCTTCAATGCGCTGAAGCACGCGGGCCTCGCCATGAAGGACGTGGACGCCGTCAAGACCCACAACCCGTTCGCCGTGAACGACATCGCCCTGGCGCGCGACACCGGCTTCGCGTGGGAGCGCATGAACAACTACGGCAGCTCCATCATCTGGGGCCACCCGCAGGCGCCCACGGGACTGCGCGCCATCATCGAACTCATCGAAGAGCTGGTGCTGCGCGGTGGCGGCGTGGGCCTGTTCACCGGCTGCGCCGCAGGCGACAGCGGCTATGCCACCGTGCTGCGCGTGACCGACAGCAGAACCCAGAAAGCTTGATCCATGACCACTGAACATTCCTTTTCCGCCTCCCTGAACGCCTGGCTGATCGACGGCGTGCGCACGCCGATGGTCGACTACTGCGGTCCCCTGGGCCATGTGTCGCCCACCGACATGGGCATCAAGGTCGCCCGTGCGGTGCTGGAGCGCAGCGGCGTGTCCGCCGCCGACGTGAACTCGGTCATCACCGGATCGATGGCGCAGGCCGATTTCGACGCCTTCGTGCTGCCGCGCCACATCGGCCTGTACGCGGGCGTGCCGCAGAGCGTGCCGGCCATCCTGGTGCAGCGCATCTGCGGCACGGGGTTCGAGCTGCTCCGCCAGGCGGCCGACCAGATCGCGCTGGGCTATGCCGACGTGGCGCTGGTGGTGGGCACCGAGTCCATGACGCGCAACCCGATTGCCGCCTACACGCACCGCACGGGCTTCAAGCTGGGCGCGCCGGTGGAGTTCAAGGACTTCCTGATGGAAGCGCTGATCGACACCGCGGGCCCGGTCACGATGATCGAGACCGCCGAGAACCTGGCGAAGAAATACGGCATCACCCGCGAAGACGTGGACGCCTACGCCGCCCGCTCGTTCGAGCGAGCGCTCAAGGCCCAGGCCGATGGCTTCCTGGCCGGCGAGATCGTGCCGGTGACGAGCGAAAAATTCGCGCTCGAAGGCTATGCCACGCGGGGCATCACGCTGCCGCGCAAGGTGGCGCAGCTCGACCGCGACAGCCACCCGCGCCCCTCGCCCATCGAGGCCCTGGCGGGCTTGCGCACCGTCTATCCCGGTGGCGTGCAGACGGCCGGCAACAGCTCGGCCCTGGTCGATGGCGCCGTGGGCGCGGTGGTGGCCGGCGATGCGTATGTGCAGCAGCGCGGCCTCAAGCCCCTGGCGCGTCTGCGCGGTGCGGCGGCGGTGGGCGTGGCGCCCGAGTACATGGGCATCGGCCCGGCCCCCGCCATCCGCGCGCTGCTGGCGCGCACCGGGCTCGCGCTGGACGACATCGGCCTGTTCGAAATCAACGAGGCCCAGGGCGCCCAGACCATCGCGGTGGAGCGCGAGCTGGGCCTCGACCGCGACAAGCTCAACGTGAACGGCGGCGCCATCGCGCTGGGCCACCCGCTTGCCGCCACCGGCGTGCGCCTCACGGTGACGCTGGCGCGCGAACTGCGCCGCCGCGGCCTGCGCTACGGCATTTCCAGCGCCTGCGTGGGCGGCGGGCAGGGCATGGCGTTGCTTATCGAAAACCCCGAAGCCTGAGAGCTGCCGGACTCAAGACGCCAGAACGACCGAACCCGTTCCCGACAACAAAACCACACGCCATGAAAATCATCACCGCCGCCCAAGCCGGGGCCCTCATCCCCGACGACGCCACCATCTTCCTGGGCGGCCTGGCCGTCACCAGCCTGCCCGAGGAAGTGCTCAAGGGCGTGGAGCAAACCTTTCTGGACACAGGCCACCCGCGCAACGTGACCACTTGGGCCTGCGGCGCCATCGGCAACAGCAAGGACGCGGGCATGGTGCACTTCGCCCACCCCGGCATGATCAAGCGCACCGTGGCCGGCCACTTCGGCCAGACCGGCGCCGAGATGATGAAGATGGTGTTCGAAGGCGAGGTCGAGGCCTACAACTTCCCGCAGGGCAGCCTGTCGCACCTCACACGGCACATCGCCAGCCGCAGCCCGGGCCTGCTGACCAAGGTGGGCCTGGGCACGTTCGTCGATCCGCGCATCGAGGGCGGCAAGCTCAACGGCAAGTCCACCGAAGACCTGGTCAGGCTGGTCGAATTCAACGGCGAGGAATGGTTGTTCTACCCCTCGCCCAAGATCGACGTGGCCATCATCCGCGGCACCCTGGCCGACGAGAACGGCAACATCACGCTGGACAAGGAAGGCATGCTGCTGGAGCAGATCAACATTGCCCATGCGGCCAAGGCCTGCGGCGGCATCGTCATCGCGCAGGTGGAGCGCATCGTCCAGGCCGGCAGCCTGCACCCCAAGTCGGTGAAGGTGCCGGGCGTGTCGGTGGACTACGTGGTGGTCAGCCAGCCCGAGAACCACATGCAGACCATCACCACGCAGTTCAGCCCCGCGCTGTGCGGCGACGTGCGCGTGCCCGTGAACTCGCTGGAGCCCATGCCGCTGGACGAGCGCAAGGTGATTGCCCGCCGCTCGGCGCTGGAGCTTGCGCCCGGCGCGATCACCAACCTGGGCATCGGCATCCCGGCCGGCGTGCCCTCGGTGGCAGCGGAGGAGGGCGTGGCCGACCAGCTGACCCTGAGTGTCGAGAGCGGCATCACCGGCGGCATTCCCGCGCAGGGCGGCGACTTCGGCGTGGCCTACAACGCCGACGCCATCATCGAGCAGTCGCTGCAGTTCGACTTCTACGACGGCGGCGGCCTGGACGCCAGCTTCCTGGGCCTGGCCCAGGTGGACAACCACGGCAACGTGAACGTGAGCAAATTCAACGGCCGCCCCGTGGGCTGCGGCGGCTTCGTGAACATCACGTGCTCCACGAAGAATCTGGTGTTCTGCGGCACCTTCACCGCCGGGGGCCTGCAGGTGAAGGTGGCCGACGGGCAGCTCACCATCGTCAAGGAAGGCAAGTCCCGCAAGTTCATCGAGAAGGTGGAGCAGATCACCTTCAATGGGCTGGATGCCGCGCGGCGCCAGCAGAACGTGCTGTTCGTCACCGAACGCGCGGTGTTCCACCTGACCACCGAAGGGCTGGAACTGATCGAGATCGCGCCGGGCATCGACCTGGAGCGCGATGTGCTGGCGCACATGGGGTTCAGGCCCCTGATGCGCGACGTGAAGACCATGGACCCAGGGCTGTTCCGCGCCCAGTGGGGTGGCCTGGCCAAGGCCATGGCCGAAAGGTCGCGCGTCGAGTGAAGTACCTCCGATAGCGCCCGCGTCGTCTTCGGCCCCGCGCGCGGACGCAGAACCACAGGGAACTTCATTCCCCCCGCGAGTACACCTTCTGCAGCAGCCGGATCAGCGTCTTGCGCTCGGCGGCCGTCAGGCGCCCGGTGGCGTCCACCTCCAGGTCGGCGGCGGTCTGCTCGGCCTGCGCGGTCAGATCCATCCCTGCCGGCGTGAGGTGCAGGCCGAGGGCGCGGCCGTCGCTCGGGTGCGGGCGGCGTTCGATCAACCCGCGCCGCTCCAGCGCGGCGATCAGTCCTACCAGGTTGGGCGGCAGCACATCGAGCGTGGCGCACAGCTGGCGCGAGGTGATGCCGGGGTTGTGCGCCATCAGCGACAGCACCGAGAAATCCACCACCTTCAGGCCGTACACCGCCATGCGCTCCATGAACACCTCGATCACGGCCAGCGAGGCGCGGCGCGCGTTGTAGCCCACCAGCGTGCGAAGGAAGGCGGTGTCCACGGACCCGGTCATGGGCGCCGGGGTGGCTGCGACCGCAGGGGCTGTCTTTTTCTTGATGGGTTGGACGCTGGGCATGGGGTGATTGTGCCGAGGCGACGCGTTCGCACGGCGTTCCATGTCCGATTACAACAGTCGGCTTGCGAAGCCACCACGGCGCTCGTGGACAACCCCGCCATCCCGAAGAGGGGACCCGCCGCCCGCATTAAGCGCGCATCGGCGCGCGGCTCTTCTCGTTGTTGACGGTGACGAACCTTCTGAGCAACGCCATGAAATCTGCGCGCTCCTTCTCGCTCAGCGAGCCCAGGAGGGTGTCTTGCATCTGTGCCATCGCGGGCACCATCTCTGCAAGCAAATCCTCGCCGGCGGTCGTGAGGCGCAACTCGCGCTGTCCGCGCGCCAGCATCTTGCGGGTGATCAATCCCTTCGTTTCCAGGCGCGCGGCGATGTCGGCAGCGCTGGAGGTATCGAGGGCCACCTGCTGGGCCAGGGTGATCTGGTCGATGCCCGGCTTGTCCTGCAAGACGCGCATCGCGGCATATTGCACCGGCGTGACGTCGCGCCCCAGCGTCTCGTGGAATACCGACACTGCGATCTGATGGGCGCGCCGGATGAGGTGACCCGGCTGGTCGTTGATGTCGATCGCGGCGGTATTGGACTTGCTGAGGGACATGATGGAGAAACAGATCGGCTTCGGCGGCGCAGAAGCCCGCGATCTTACCGAGCCCCTCCCGCTCCAAGCGCCCTACAGGTCGAGCACGAGGATCGGCGAACGCGATCGCGAACAGCAGGGCGTGAACTGATCGTTGGCTGCCTGTTCCTCGGGCGTCAGATACATGTCCTTGTGGTCGGGTTCGCCTTCGAGCACGCGCGTGAGGCACGTGCCGCACACGCCCTGCTCGCACGAAGTGGCGACCTCGATACCCGCCGCCGCAAGGGCCTGCACCACCGTCTTGTCCTTGGGCACCGCAACGATGCGGCCGGAGCTCGCGAGCTTGACCTCGAAGGCTGCGTCGGCGTCCGACTTGACCACCTCGGCCGAGAAGAATTCGTAGTGGAGCTGGTCGACCGGCCAGCCGGCGGCGCGTGCAGCGTCGAGCACCCAGTCCATGAAGCCCTTGGGCCCGCACACGTACAGATGAACGCCCGTCTTCGGAGCCTGGACAACGGCCGGAAGCGACAACTTCTGCGTTTCATCCCCGTCATCGAAGTGAAATTGCACCCGGGAAGCGAATGGCGCTCGCGCGATGCGCTCGACAAACGCGGTGCGTTCCTGCGAACGCGTGCAGTAGTGCATTTCAAAGGCCGCGTTGGCGACCGCCAGCCGCTCCGCCATGCACAGAATGGGCGTCACACCGATTCCGCCGGCAATCAGCACGCTGTGCGCGGCGCCGTGCGCCAGCGGGAAGTGGTTCTTCGGTGCGCTGATGCGAAGCGCGTCGCCCTCCTTGACGAGGTCGTGCATCGTTTGCGATCCGCCGCGGGAGTTCGGGTCGCGCAGCACGCCGATCAGATAACGATGGCTCTCGCTCGGGTCATTGCACAGCGAGTACTGGCGCGTGACACCGTTCGGCATGTGCACGTCGATGTGCGAACCGGCCGAGAACGCCGGCAGGGCGCCTCCATCTTCCCGCACCAGTTCGAATGTGCAGATGTCCAGCGCTTCGACGTGCTTGCGTGCAACGCGCACGTTGAGTTCGGAGGCGTTCATTCTGCGACCTCCTGCTTGCTGGAAGCTTCGTCTTCCTGTGCGATCAGGCGTTCGATGACACGGCGCGACTGCACGCCGCCGGAATCGATGTTGAGCTTGAGCAACTGCCGTTGCGGGTGCGCGAGCAGGTTGCGCTGCTGCGATTCGAGCATCTCGAGGTCTTCGCTGAAGATCTTGCCCTGGCCCTCGCGGATCGATGCGGTGAGCGCCTTGTCGTGCGGCTGAAAATTGCGTGCCATGCCCCAGAAGTACCAGATCGAGGTTTCCGTTTCGGGGGTGATGAAGTCGACCACGATGCTCGACACCTTGTGCGCCGGGTCGGCGTGATAGCCGCCCTTGCCGGCGTGCGCGACGCCGACTTCGATCAGCACGTGGCTCGGCGGCGTGAAACGGCAGATTTGCCAGCGGTCGACCGGCACGTCGTCGGCCAGGTGGTTGCCGCGCAGCGCCATGCGCCAGAAAGGGGGCGCCATGATGTTTTCCATGTGGCGGGCGGTGGTGACGGTGTCGCCTTCGGTGACGGTCTTGGTCGGCGTCTCGTCGATTTCCTTCTGGCCGATGCTGGTCGCGTGCACGTAGGTCTCGTGCGTCAGATCCATCAGGTTGTCGATCATGAGCCGGTAGTCGCACTGGATATGGAAGAGGCCGCCGCCGTAGGCCCAATCCGGGCTTTCGGCCCACTCGAGGTGATGCAGCTTGGCCGGGTCGGCCAGGGCCGGGTCGCCGGGCCACACCCAGACAAAACCATAGCGCTCGATCACCGGGAAGGACCGGATCGCGGGGAATCCACGCACGCGCTGGCCGGGCATGGCGACCGTCTTGCCGTCGCAGCCCATCTCCAGGCCGTGATAGCCGCACACGAGCTTGCCTTCGACGACCGAGCCGAGCGAGAGCGGTGCACCCCGATGCGGGCAGAAATCCTCCAGCGCCGCAGCCTTGCCCTCAGCCGCACGGTACAGCACGAGCTTCTCGCCGCAGATCATCCGGCCCAGCGGCTTGTCGTCGATTTCGTTGGCGGTGCAGGCCACGTACCAGGCATTTTTCGGGAACATGTGTGTCTCCTTGAGATTTCCGGGAAAGAAAAAGAAACCGGCTCAGTGCGCACTGATCACGGCGCCTGTGGATTGCCGCGCGGCGCTTTGGCGCAGCGCCAGCACTGCCGCCATCGCCGCGATCAGCGGCAGCGCATAGGCGTAGTACAGCTTCGGTGCCTGCCAGCCGCCGTCGAGCAGCATGCCGGCAATCAGCGGAGCGAGGATGGCACCGATGCGGCCGATGCCGATGGCCCAGCCCATGCCGGTCGTGCGCACTGCCGCCGGATAGATGACCGGCGCGAACGCATAGAGGCCGGCCATCGAGCCGAAGATGAATGCGCCGATCAGGAAGGCAATCGCGAACGACGCACCGAGGTGACCAGTCGAGGCGCCGAAGGCGGCCATGGCGACGGCTGTCATCGTCAGGCTGGCAGCCGTCAGCCGGCCGAGGTCCAGCCGGGCGGCCAGCAGCCCGAACAGGCTGCCGCCAACGATGCCCCCGATGTTCAGCAGCACGCCGCCCGTGATCCCCTGGCGGGCCGAGAGCCCCGCCGAAACCAGCAGCTTCGGCGTCCAGCTGAGCGCGAAGTAGAAGCTGAACATGAGCAGGAAGAATGCGGCCCAGAGCAGCAGCGTCGAGCGGGCCAGTCCGCCGTTGAACAGGCCCGGGATCGTGTTGGAAGGGCGTTCGCCAACGGCCGGGAGCGGCGGGAGTTCGGCCAGTTCGGTGCGCTGCATTTTTCGCAGCAGGGCGTTGAGCTTTTGCAGCGCGCCAGCCGGGCGCCTCGAAGTGAGGAAGTCGACGGATTCCGGCAGCCGCCAGAGCACCAGCGGAATCATGGCGACCGTGGCGAGGCCGCCGAAGACGAAGACCGAGCGCCACCCGTAGGCCTCGAGCAGCACCGCGGCGATGCTGCCACCGATCGTCGCGCCGATGGGATAGCCCGTCGCCTGCAAGGCGACAGCCGTGCTGCGCCACTTGTTCGAGGCGAATTCAGCAGTGATGACGCCGACGCTGGCCAGCATTCCGCCGATGCCGAGCCCTGTGAGTGCGCGCAGGGCCGCCAGTTGGGTGCTGCTCTGCGCCAGCGCCGAAAGCCCCATGCCGAGCGCGATCACGACGAGGCACAGGAGGATGATGGCCTGGCGCCCGAATCGGTCGGCAAGGGGCGCGAGAAACAGCGAACCGGCGGCCATGCCAAACAGACCGGCACTGAACAACACGCCGAGCTGGGCGCCGCTGAGCTTCCATTCGGCCGAGACGCTGGCGGCGGTGAATGCCATCACCAGCACGTCGAAGCCGTCGAGCATGATGAGCGTGACGCAGATGGCGATCGCGCTCCATTGGAATCTGCTCATGGGACCTTCGTCCAGGTCACGGCGCAAGGCGTGTTTCATCGTTGTCTCCTGAAGGGAAATACAAGCGCAGTCGCACGAAGGTTTTTTTGAGTGCGACATGACATTCAGCACACTGAATATGACAATCAGTGTACTGAATGATGGATTGGAGCTTGCTGAGGGGAAACCCTGATGGAAATCGATATGGCGTCCCGCTCTTCTTGGCTGGGGCGGCAGGTCCACGCCCGACGTGATGCCGGGGCCCCCTGAAGGCGCGAGCGGAGGGGCGCTACGCGTCCGCCTCTTCCTTCGTTGCCTCGTTTTCGTCGATCCGATCCCAGTCGCGCCCCGAGCGCCGCTGTCGCTCCTCGCGCTCGCGCGCCATCTGTTCCTCGAACTGCTGGCGGCCCGCCTTGTTGGCCGCGATCAGCTTGGCGCGGTCCTTGTAGTGCGGATAGATCTCGTCGCTGAGCTTGATATTCCGGCGGCGAAAGCGCATGGCCGACTCGCGCGCTTCATGCGCCGGCCAGCCCAGTGCTTCGAGCGTGGTGCGGGCGCTGCGCAGCGATGACTCGAACACCTCGCGCTCCACGTCCATCACGCCACGGTCGCGCAGCTGGAACAGGTGCGTCACGTTGCGAGCCCGCGCGATGATGCGCGCCTGCGGGAAGTTCTCCTTCACCAGGTCGACGATTTCGAGCGACTGCTCGATGTCGTCCACCGCCACCACGATGGCCTTGGCCGAGCCGGCGCCTGCGGTGCGCAGCAGGTCGAGCCGCGTGGCATTGCCGTAGAACACGCGAAAGCCGAACTGGCGCAAGCCTTCGACGGTGTCGGCGTCGTGGTCGAGCACTGTCACGCGCAGGCCTTGCGACATCAGCATGCGGCCGACGATCTGGCCGTATCGGCCGAAGCCGCAGATCAGCACCTTGGCGTCCTGCTGCTCCGAAATCTCTTCCAGCTGGGTGCCGCCGTTGCGGCTGTAGCGCGGCAGCACGAACTTGTCGAGCAGCACCAGCAGCAGCGGCGACAGCAGCATCGACAGCGCGACCGCGCCGATCAGCAGCGAGGTGATCTCGGGCGGCAGCACGTCGGGCCCCGCGGCCTGGAACACCACGAACGCGAACTCGCCGCCCTGCGCCAGCAGCAGCGTGAACACCGGGCGCTCCTGGTAGGCAATGCCCATGGCCTTGGCGAGCGCGTAGATCACCACCAGCTTGACGGCCATGAAACCGACCACCAGCATCGCCATGACCCAGGGGCTCGCGATCAGCACGCCGAAGTTGATCGACATGCCCACGGCGATGAAGAACAGGCCCAGCAGCAGGCCCTTGAAGGGCTCGATGTCGGTCTCGAGCTCGCGCCGGTATTCGCTCTCGGCCAGCAGCACGCCGGCGAGGAACGCGCCGAGCGCCATCGACAGGCCGACTGCCTGCATCAGCGCGGCGATGGCCACCACCAGCAGCAGCGCGGCGGCGGTGAAGATCTCGGGCGTGTCGCTGCGCGCGATCCAGCGCAGGATGGGACGCAGCAGCAGCCGGCCACCGAGGATGATGCCGCCGATCACGCCGATGATCTTCGCGGCTTCCAGCGCGCGTTCGAGGCCGGTGATGGACTGCTCGGCCGTGGTGGCGCCCGCGAGCAGCGGCAGCAGTGCGAGGATCGGAATCGCGGCCACGTCCTGGAACAGCAGGATCGAGAAGCCGGCCTGGCCGCTGGGCGTCTTCAGCAGGTTGCGCTCGCCGAACACCTGCAGCGCAATGGCGGTGGACGACAAGGCGAGGCCCAGCGCTGCCACCAGCGCCACGCGCCATTCGGCGCCCACGGCCCAGCCCGCGGCGAACAGCACCGTCGCGCAGCTCAGCACCTGCGCGGCGCCCCAGCCGAAGATGGGGCGGCGCAGGTTCCACAGGCGCCTGGGTTCGAGTTCGAGGCCCACGAGGAACAGCATCAGCACCACGCCGAACTCGGCGAAGTGCAGCACGTCCTCGACGCTGGACACGAGGCCCAGTCCCCAGGGGCCGATGGCGATGCCGGCCACGAGGTAGCCGATGATCGAGCCGAGGCCCAGGGCCTTCGACAGCGGCACCACCAGCACGGCGGCGCCCAGGTAGATCAGGCTGTTGGTCAGCCAGGCGGGTGCGTGTTCCATTCAGGCCGCCTTGCCGTTGTCTGCGGCCGTGGCCGCGAGGCCGTGGGCCATGGCAGCCTGGAGGGCGCTGGAGACCACCTGGCCGATGTCGTTGGTGTCGGCTGGCCGGTCGCTCTCGGGCACGGGGCAGGCCACGCAGGCGTCGATCTCCTCGATCTCGGGCCAGTCGGGGTAGCTGCCGAGGCGCTGGGCAAAGGTTGCGACGTGCGACGCCACGTCCGCCTCGCTGGCGCTGCGCGCACCGTAGAAGACCAGCGGCGGCAGGAAGCGCATGCCGCACAGCGCGGCGGTCTGCTCGTAGGGCGGCAGGAAGGCGTCGAAGAAATAGCGGTGGTAGTTCTGGGGGTGGTACGCGGCTTCGGGGCTGCCGGTGGTGGCGACCAGCCAGAGGTCCTTGCCCTGCAGCGCCGTGCCGCCGGGGCCGTAGGCCCAGCCGTAGCCGAGCACGTCGTCGACCCAGAGTTTTTGCAGCGCTGGCATCGAGTACCACTGGATCGGGTGCACCAGCACCACCAGGTCGGCCTTGGCGAGCCGGGCCTGCTCGGCTTCGACGTCGATGGCGAAGTCGGGGTAGCTGCCGTAGAGGTCGTTGACGTCGATGCCCGGCACGGCCCGCGCGGCGGCGAGCATGCGGCGGTTGACGCGCGAGTCGCGCCAGTGCGGGTGGGCCGCGAGCACGTAGATGCCGCCGGAATTTCCCGTGGATGTTGTTGTCGTCATCCCGCGAACATAGCGCAGTCAAGGCCGGTTCGCCGGGCGAAAGGGCGCCGGCGACTACCATTCCCGCTGTCCCTGTTCCGGAGGAGAGCTTTTATGCCGGTGGTTCTGGTCGCCAATCCCAAGGGTGGCGTAGGCAAGTCGACGATCGCGACCAACGTCGCGGGCTACTTCGCAAGCCACGGCCATGCCGTGATGCTGGGCGACGTGGATCGCCAGCAATCCTCGCGGCTCTGGCTGGACTTGCGTCCGCCGATGGCCCGGCCCATCGCCACCTGGGAGGCCATCGGCGACAGCACGGTGGTGCGGCCGCCGCGCGGCACCACGCACGCGGTGCTCGACACGCCGGCCGGCCTGCACGGCTGGCGCTTCAAGGAAGTGCTGGCGCTGGCCGACCGGGTGATCGTGCCGCTGCAGCCGAGCATCTTCGACATCTACGCGACGCGCGACTTCCTCGACCGGCTGCTGGAAGACCGCCGCGCCGAAAAGACGAAGATCGGCCTCGTCGGCATGCGCGTGAACGCCCGCACGCTGGCGGCCGACCGGCTCCACGAGTTCATCGCCGGGCTCGGCGTGCCGGTGATCGGCGAACTGCGCGACACGCAGAACTACGTGCAGCTCGCGGCGCGCGGACTCACGCTGTTCGACATCGCGCCCGGCCGCGTGCAGCGCGACCTGGAGCAGTGGCAGCCGATCCGCGAATGGCTCGACACCTAGTCCAGGCTCCCGGTTTTCCCTGAGCCCGGTTGTCGCGAGCCCGACAGCCGGGCGTACACCCCGCACGCCAGAATGCCCGCATGACCAAAAAGACATTCCAGACCCTTCAGGATCTCGCCGCCTGCGTTGGCCAGGAGGTCGCCGTGAGCGACTGGATCACCATCACGCAGGAGCAGGTCAACCAGTTCGCCGAGGCGACGGGCGACCACCAGTGGATCCATATCGATGTCGAGCGGGCCAAGGCCGGCCCCTTCGGCGGACCGATCGCCCATGGTTTCCTCACGCTGTCGCTGCTGCCGCGCTTTTTCGAGACGGCGATCGACGTGGTCGAGTCGCGCATGGGCGTGAACTACGGCATGAACCGGGTTCGCTTCATGTCGCCGGTGCCGGTGGGCAAGAGGCTGCGCGCCCGCATGAAGCTGCTGAGTTCGGAGCCGATCGCCGACGACGGCTTCCAGATGACCTGGGAAGTCACCATCGAGCTCGAAGGCGCCGCCAAGCCGGCGTGCGTGGCCGAGTCGGTGGTGCGCCGCTACCGCTGAGGCGTCGGGCTTTTTTCGTTTCAGCCGAAGCCGTTCTGCCGCCAGGCCTCGAACACCGTCACCGCCACTGCATTCGAGAGATTCAGGCTGCGCTGGCCCTCGCGCATCGGCAGCCGCAGGCGCTGCGGCTCGGCGAAGCCGTCGCGCACGACGGGCGGCAGGCCGCTGGTCTCCGAGCCGAACACCAGCCAGTCCCCGGGCTGGAAGCGCACGTCGTGCACGGGCCGCGTGCCGCGCGTGGTGAGGGCGAACATGCGGTCGGCGGCCGGTTGCTCCGTGGCGAGCAGCGCCTGCCAGTCGGCGTGGCGCTTCACTTCGGCGTACTCGTGGTAGTCGAGCCCTGCGCGGCGCAGCAGGCGGTCGTCCATCGAAAAGCCGAGCGGCTCGACCAGGTGCAGCGTGCAGCCGGTGTTGGCGGCGAGCCGGATCACGTTGCCGGTGTTCGGCGGGATTTCGGGGTGGACCAGGACGATATGGAACATGCGCCGATTGTCGGCGGGCCGCCTCGGAGGTTCAGCGCGGCGGATCGGTCCGGGCCAGCACGACGGCCGTGACATGGGCCGCGCCCGCCAGCCGCAGCACTTCGGCGGCCGCGAACAGCGAGGCGCCGCTGGTCATCACGTCGTCCACCAGCACGAGGCGCTGGCCGCGCAGCTTCTCGGCGCGCAGCGGTTCCACGGCGAAGGCGCCGCGCAGGTTGTGCAGCCGGTCGGCGCGCGAAAGGCCGCTCTGTGCGGGCGTCTCGCGGGTGCGCAGAAGCAGGGTGGCGTCGGTCTTGGCAGGCGACAGCCGCCGCGCCAACTCGTGCGCCTGATTGAAGCCGCGTTCGCGCAACCGGCCCGGCGCCAGCGGCATCGGCAGCACGCTGTCGCAAGCCTCCAGCGCCGGCTCCACCCAGGGCGTGCTGCGCAGCAGCGTGGCGAACGGGCCGGCCCAGCCGGCCTCGCCCCGGAACTTGAATGCCGTAATGGCGTCCGGCCACGGCCATGCGTAGGTGCAGGCCGCGAGGCAGGCGTCCAGCGGCGGCGGGTGCGTCACGCAGTGGCCGCAGCGGCTCACGCCCTCGGGCACGGGCAGGGCGCAACTGCAGCAGCGCGCCGTCGGCGGTGCGAAGCGGGCCACGCAGGCATCGCACACCGGGCGAGACGGCCAGGCGCGGCAGACCGCGCACTGGCTGGGCAGCCGTGCGAGCAGCGAGGTGAAAGGCATGAAAGGCCACAAGGCCCGATGGCTGGACATGGCCTCAATATACTCACGGCCCCATGGCCACCGACCCCTCACGACGACCGCCGACCATCGATGCCACGGCGGCCGCCCGCTGGCGCCAACTCGCGCCTGCCGACGGCTCCCCCTGGCTGCACGAGGAAATCGGCCGCCGGATGGAAGACCGGCTGCAATGGATCAAGGCCCAACCCCGCACATGGGCCGACTGGGCACCGTTGCGCAGCGGCCTCGAGGCGCATGAACTCGTCGCCCGCCGCTACAAGGACGCGGCTTCCTTCGTGATCGAGCCGGAGCCCGCGCTCGCGGCCGCCACCGGCCAGGCGCTGGCCGCCCCATGGTGGAGCGCGCGCCGCTGGCAGGCCGGCAAGGCGCGCTTCGACGCGCCGCCCGAAGACGGCGTCGACCTGCTATGGGCCAACATGTCGCTGCACATGGCGGCCGACCCGGAGGCGCTGATTGCGCACTGGCACAAGCTGGTGGCGACCGACGGCTTCCTGATGTTCTCTTGCCTCGGGCCCGATACCGTGCGCGAGCTGCGCGCGCTGCATGCCCGGCTCGGCTGGCCGGCCGCGGGCCACGAGTTCACCGATATGCATGACTGGGGCGACATGCTGGTGCACGCCGGGTTCGCCGAACCGGTGATGGACATGGAGCGCATCGTGCTGACCTGGGCCACGCCCGAGGCGGCGCTGGCCGAGCTGCGCACGCTGGGCCGCAACCTGCACCCGGCGCGCTTCCCGGCGCTGCGCGGCAAGGCCTGGCATCAGTCGCTGAAGAAGGCGTTGCCCGAACTCGCCCCGGCCGAAGAGGGCGGCGGGCACATCGCGCTGACCTTCGAGGTCATCTACGGCCACGCGTTCAAGCCGGTGCCGCGCGTGTCGCTGTCGGCCGAAAGCGCGGTGTCGCTGCGCGAGATGCGCTCGATGCTCCAGCGCGGCCGCCCGGGTGCCTGATACGGGCCTTTTTGCCTAGTTGTGAAGCGTCAAGAGGTTGTTTCTTGACGAGTTGAGTCTGGACATAGGCGCGATACCGCCGATGCCGCTGTGCGGG
>NZ_JBGLYN010000033.1:0-62457 GCF_047304045.1 Variovorax sp. Varisp85 | reverse complement strand
ATTTTCGACAAGAAATTGCGCCTGGATATTCTTGGCGTTTTATTTTTTTAAGTTCTTCCCGCTCCATGAATTAACCCAACTTCGTGCGGCGATGGCGGCATCTTTTTTAATAGTGGTATTTTATTATCTTTCTGTTGAGCGTTATTGGGTGGCGCTATTATTTTCTCTGATTGCCGTTTCATTTCACAATTCTGCGGGATTGGTCTTGCCGTTTTATTTGATTCCAAAGTTTGCGTTGACGCGAGGAAGGATTGTTGCGGTTTCCCTAATTCTTTATCTCGGCTGCTATTTCGCTTCTGACTATTTGGTCGGCTTTATGGCTGATCGCATTTATGTTTTTGAGACTTATCTGAATGCCGGCCTTGAGTCGAGGCGAAATGCAGCCTTCTCTCCGGTGTTTTATCCAGAATTCTTAATGATTATTTTGTCATTCATCTTTTGGAGCGATCTGTCCGAGGTGATGAAGAAAATCTTGGCCATTGAGGTTTTTGGGTTTTCGATATTTTATGGATTCATTGATCTGGGTGTGGTCGCGGTGAGAGGGCATGAACTATTTTCCGTGCTCTGGCTTATTTTTGTGGCTCAATTTCCTTTTGCCAAGAAAAATATAAGGATCGGCGTGATGGTGTTTGTTCTTGGATCCATTCTTATTGCGATATATCTTTACTTCATACTGAATTTCTTTGCAGGTGAAATTCAATGATATCGGTTTTGATTTCAGAGAGGTCGACGCTTTGGGGAATGGATTTGTGTTGAATTGGATGCTGCTGATCGTATCTTAAGTAAAAAATTCGAAGGTTAAGCAGGCTCGTTGCCATTCGACTTTCGCATCTGCAAGTTGTACGACTTCCAAGAATTTTGATTTCTTCCTTGTGTGAATTTTATGATTCTTGGCATTGGCCGGATTTGGATCATTGGCCGCATCTCAAAGGGTGCAATTCGTGATTGATATTGTTTTGGTGAATTGGAATTCGGGCGCGCAACTACGGGAGGCCGTGGCGAGCATCGCCGGCAATCATGGGGGGGTGGTTGATCGAATCGTTGTTGTGGATAATGATTCGGTGGACGATTCTATGGTAAATGTCAATCTCGGTGATTGCCAAATCCCTTTGGATTTTATCTTCAATAAGAATAATTTGGGGTTTGGCGCGGCTTGCAATCAAGGTGCGAAGTTGTGCGAGAGCGAATATATTTTGTTTCTAAATCCCGATGCTCGATTGTTTCACGATTCGCTGTCCGTCCCGTTGGACTATATGCGGAAGCATGAGAATGCCAACGTCGGCATCTCTGGAATTCAATTGATTGATTCGCTTGGTCAGGTGTCGCGCACTTGTGCTCGCTTTCCTACGGCATTTTTGCTGATTGTTCAAACATTTGGTTTGAATAAGGTGCCTTGGTTGCGATCGTGGAGTCACCATATGGATGAATGGGATCACGCGAATGATCGAGAGGTCGATCATGTAATAGGTGCATTTTTTTTGGTCCGACGTGAATTGTTTGAATCACTCGCGGGATTCGACGAGCGCTTCTTT
Source organism: Variovorax sp. Varisp85 (assembly GCF_047304045.1). NCBI lineage: Bacteria > Pseudomonadati > Pseudomonadota > Betaproteobacteria > Burkholderiales > Comamonadaceae > Variovorax > Variovorax sp. Varisp85. The sequence goes on along the minus strand of NZ_JBGLYN010000033.1, from coordinate 60,925 downwards.
GTTTATCTGGAGGATTTGGATATTTCTTATCGAGCCAGAAAGGCGGGTTGGCGTAGCGTTTATCTGGCTAGCGCACAGGCATTCCATGCCGGTGGTGGCACATCGGGACAAATCAAAGCTGGAAGGCTTTTTTACGCGCTGCGCAGTCGTTTGTTCTATGCGTTCAAGCACTTTTCTCCTGTCTCCGCTTGGGTGCTTGCAGGGGCAACTTTGTTCATCGAACCCGTCTCCCGTTCTGTATTTTCTATTTTTCGTGGTGGGTTGAAAGATCTGGGTAACACACTGAGGGGCTATGGAATGCTATGGCGGGCACTTCCGACCATTTTGAAAAACTCGCGTAAATGAAAATCCTTGCACTTACGCGTTATGGGCGTTTGGGAGCCTCCTCTCGCTTGCGCACCATGCAGTTTTTGTCGAGCCTGAAAAAGGTAGGGATAGACAGCACAATTCAACCGCTCTTTAGCGACGAGATGCTGTTGCGTAAGTATGAGCAAAAGCGCTATGGCCTCGGCTCGGTCATGAAGGCTTATGCAAGTCGCGTGAGGAAACTGCTGCAGCGGCAGCATTTTGATTTGGTCTGGATTGAAAAAGAGGCGTTGCCTTGGATGCCGGCGCCGTGGGAAAAGATATTGCTCACCGGCGTGCCGTATGTGCTCGACTACGATGATGCAATCTTTCATAACTACGATCTACATCCTTCGGCATGGGTTCGTCATTTATTTGGACGGCGGATTGATCGCTTGATGGCGGGTGCTCGTTTGGTCGTTGCAGGTAATGAATACTTGGCCCAACGTGCGCGAGATGCTGGTGCTCGATGGGTAGAGGTGGTGCCCACGGTGATTGATTTAGAGCGGTACGTGCCTCGACCTTCGAATCAAGGACAACTCAGCGTGCCGCGCGTCGTATGGATTGGTTCACCATCCACGGTCAAATACTTGGCCGCACTTGAAGCGTCGTTGACGACGCTGGCCGCGCGCTCCGCATTCAAGCTGCGTGTGATAGGCGGCAGTCTAGAAATGGTTGGTGTCGACGTCGAGTGTGTGCCGTGGACTGAGGAGTCAGAGGTCCAGTCGATCGCCGAGTGCGATGTGGGCGTTATGCCCTTGTCCGATTCGCAATGGGAGCGCGGCAAGTGTGGCTACAAACTCATTCAATACATGGCGTGCGCATTGCCAGTTGTGGCCTCGCCTGTTGGTGTGAATATCCAAATCGTGCGAGATGGTAGCAACGGGTTTCTAGCAGCGTCAGCGGACGCCTGGGTGAGCAAACTGGAGCAACTCTTGGGTGATGCTGCCTTGCGACGATCCTTGGGCGACGCGGGTCGCCAGCGCGTGGAGGCGGAATATTGTGTCCAGCAGGTCGGCCCCCGATTGGCGAGCCTTCTACTGAAGGCTGGAGCGAAAAAATAATGACTGAATTGATTGAGTTGGGGAGCGAAAAAGTATTCACCCTTGATTGGCAAAGCACGCGACGGTGATGAAATGAAGCGATTAATGTTTGTCATATCGGAAGATTGGTACTTCGTTTCCCATCGTCTTCAGTTGGCATTGCACGCAAAGGCTGCAGGTTATCGCGTTGCGGTCTTGTGTCGTATCTCGAGCCATGCAGAACTGCTGGAGAAATCGGGGATCGAGGTCTTCCCGTGGGTCCTCGAGCGGCGCTCCAAGAATCCGCTGACCGAATGGCGCGCGCTGAAAGAAGTGCGCGCCGCCATCAAGGCGTTTCAGCCTGACGTTCTGCACGCCGTGGCGCTCAAGCCCGTCCTGTACAGCGCAATGGCCGGCAAGGCCAAAAAATCGGGGGGCAGGGTGTTTGCGCTGGCAGGCCTTGGATATGTGTTCTCTTCGCAGAAGATGCTTGCACGGTGTTTGCGCCCGTTCATCGTCCAGGCGTTTCGCGCTGCATTTCGCAATCCCACCACCCGTTTGATTCTGCAGAACCCGGACGACGCACAGGTGTTGTCGAACGCGAAGATCATTGCGCCAGAAAAAATCCGGCTGATCCGTGGCGCCGGGGTGGATGTGAACGCTTTCCTCGCGACACCGGAGTCCGCCCAGCAGATGCTCGTTGTGCTTCCGGGGCGGATGTTGTGGGACAAGGGCGTGGCCGAATTTGTAGCAGCTGCGAGACTCCTGCAAAAACGCGGTATCCGCGCGCGATTCGCGTTGGTGGGCGGCCGTGACGACCACAACCCATCGTGTGTTCCGCTGCAGACCCTGAAAGCCTGGGAGGCGGAGGGCGTGGTGGAGTACTGGGGAAACCGCAATGACATGCCCTCGGTGCTGGCCAATGCGCACGTGGTGTGCCTGCCTTCTTATCGCGAAGGATTGCCCAAGGCGTTGCTCGAAGCTGCCAGTTGCTCAAGGCCGATCGTCACGTTCGATGTGCCAGGTTGTCGAGAGGTCGTCGTTGATGGCAAGAACGGGCTCCTGGTTCCGTTTGGCGATGTCACGGCCTTGGCCAATGCACTCGAGACGCTCATGACTGATCGCGCGATGCGCGAACAAATGGGCGCACAAGGGCGTCTCATGGTCGAACAAGAGTTCTCGCAGGAGCTTGTTGCAGCCAAAACCATGCAGGTGTGGGAAGAGGTGGTCGCGTGAGGGTTCTTGTCACCGGCGCTACCGGCTTCGTGGGCAGCGAGCTTATTCGGCGGTTGATGACCACCGGCTCGTCGGGCGTTTCGAGCGCAGGTGCGATGTCGGTGGCTTCATTCGAAATCGTGGCCGGGGTCCGGCAGCAGAGTCGGCGTCTGCCGGCTTCGATTGAACAGCGCGCGGTGGGCGACTTGTCCAGCGGCACCGATTGGAGCGAAGCACTGCGAGGGACCCACGCAGTCGTCCATTGCGCCGCCCGTGTGCATGTGATGCAGGACACCGCGGAAGACCCGCTGAGCGCATTCCGTTCGGTGAACGTGGAAGGCACCTTGAACTTGGCACGGCAGGCTGCCGCGGCGGGTGTCAGGCGCTTTGTCTTTGTCAGCTCAATCAAGGTGAACGGCGAAGCGACGGCGGTCGGAAGACCTTTCCGGGTGGATGATGCGCCGGCGCCGCAGGATGCGTACGGAATCTCCAAGCACGAGGCCGAAGCAGGTTTGCGCCAGTTGGCTATCGACTCCGGAATGGAAGTGGCAATCGTTCGTCCGCCGCTGGTGTATGGGCGCGGCGTCGGGGCGAACTTCCGCGCCATGATGGGCGCGGTTGCGCGTCGCTTGCCCCTGCCGTTGGGCCGAATCGAGCACAACCGCCGCAGCATGGTGGCACTCGGCAATCTGGTCGATCTGCTGGTGACCTGCATATCTCACCCGGCTGCGGCAAACCGGATCTTTCTGGTTTCGGATGACGAAGACCTTTCGACTTCCCAGTTGCTGCGCCGTCTCGGGCAGGCGATGGGGCGACCGGCGCGGCTTTTGCCCGTGCCGGTGAGCTGGCTGGAGCTTGGTGCCGCCGTGCTGGGCCGTCGCAGTGTTGCGCAACGGCTCTGCGGCTCGCTACAGGTGGACATCTCGGACACAAAGCAACGGCTGGGATGGGCGCCGCCCCTCAGTGTCGAAGAGGGTTTGAAGAGGGCGGCGGAAGGGTACTTGAATGAAGCGTCTGTTTGATCTGGTTCTCGCGCTCTGCGCGGCCATGGTGTTGCTGCTGCCGGTGGTCGTGATTGCGCTGGCCGTGCGCCTCACTTCGCGCGGACCTGCTCTCTATTGGTCCGACCGCGTGGGCAGCAACAACCGCATCTTCAAGATGCCGAAGTTCCGCAGCATGAGGGTTGGCACGCCGGCGGTGGCTACGCACCTGCTGTCCGACCCCGGGGTGTACCTGACGCCTATCGGCCCCTTTCTACGCAAGAGCAGTCTGGATGAGTTGCCGCAGTTGTGGAGCATTCTGGTTGGGGACATGAGTTTTGTCGGGCCGCGCCCGGCGCTCTTCAATCAGGCAGATCTGATCGGGTTGCGTACCCAGCATGGTGTGCATCTTTTGGTGCCTGGCCTTACCGGTTGGGCTCAGGTCAACGGGCGTGACGAGTTGCCAATTCCAATCAAGGTTCAGTTTGACGTTGAATACCTTCAGCGTCAGTCTTTCTGGTTCGACGTTCGCATTCTCTGGCGCACCTTCGTCAAAGTGATGAACCGTGACGGTGTGACGCATTGAACGCAAATACACAAGGAATGGCGATGAAACGCTTGCTGATCATCGGCACGGGTGGCCATGGGCGTTCCGTCGCGGAGGCAGTGTTGCTGCGCCGGGACTACGCGTTAACGGCTTTCCTCGATGATGCTGCCGTGCCCTCGCAGCGGTTGTGGGACTGGCCTGTCTGGGGAACAACTGCCATATTGGGTACATGCCGAGGCCAAGTCGATGCAGTGGTTGTGGCCATTGGCAACAACGCGTCGCGCGAGGCCTTGCACCAGCGCGTTCAAGCTGAGGGGCTGGCTTTGGCAACGGTCATCCACCCTGCAGCCACTGTATCGCCCAGAGCCACCGTAGGCCAGGGCAGCGCCGTCATGGCCGGAGCTATCGTGGGCACAGGTGCCCAACTGGGTGAAGGTGTCATCGTGAACTGCGGGGCCGTGATCGATCACGACTGCACAGTGGAGCCATTCGCTCATCTGGGTGTGAATGCGGGAATGGCTGGTGGCAGCCTGCTGGGCCGCCGCGCGTGGATGCCGGTGGGAGCCGCTCTAGCTTATGGGGCAAGGGTGGCGTCAGATCGCACGTTGCACCCGGGCGAGGTAGTGCATGCCTGATCACGTAGCACGCAAAAAAGAAAAAATGACGAGGCAACAAGTTGGCTTGCTGTTCCGTCTCGCGTTTTGGAGCAGCGCCATCGCGATTCTTGTGCTTTCGCTCGTGCCGATCAGTACCTCGCTACCTTCCACCGGATGGGACAAGACCAATCATTTGCTTGCCTACGCCGTGCTGGGCTTTTTGGGCCATTGTGCTTACCCGGGTCGCACAGTCGTCGTTCTCGCCGCGCTGTTGACCTATGGCGGATTCATCGAAGTGCTGCAGTCCTTCACGCCTGACCGGTTTGCCGAGTGGGGAGACTTGCTGGCCGACGGGATTGGACTCTTACTTGGCGAGTTGCTGGCTCGCTTGTCATGGCGTCGCCCGCCCGAGCGTGTTTGATGCCCGACTGTGCTCGCGCCTTGAAGCCGGTTCGTGAGAGTTGGCAACTAAAATGTTATTGGAAGGGGAGTTTTCTAATTGTGATCAATAGTCTTGTGCGACCACCGGGTGTCGCTGACCTGATGGGCGGTTCCGCGTCATGAAGTCCGTCCTGGTCGTATGTATCGGCAACATCTGCCGCAGCCCGATGGGAGAAGCCTTGATCGCCGCTGCCTTGCCGCAGCTCGAGGTAGCTTCGGCGGGCGTTGGTGCGCTGGTGGGGCAGCCGGCTGATCCCATTGCGCGTCAACTCATGGCCGAGCGCGGGCTCGACATCGAGTCTCACCGCGCGCGCCAACTGACCAATCTGATGTGCCAGCAGGCCGATCTCATTCTTGTCATGGATGAAGAGCAGCGCCTACAAATCAACCAGCGTCACCCGCTCACGCGCGGCAAATTGTTCCGTCTGGGTGAGGTTGCGCGCGTCGACATCCCCGACCCCTATCGCCTGGGCCGACCGGCCTTCGAGCAAGCCCTGCAACTCATCGATGCCGGCGCCAGTGCGTGGGTCGAACGCATTAGAAAATTCTTATGACTTCCCTTGCTTCCCCATCTGCCTCGTCGGCTGCCGTTGTCGGGCCTCTGCGCGACGACGAAGACGATGTAATTCACCTGTCCGAATACCTGGACATTCTGATCGATCGCAAATGGTTGGTGGCGGGCATCACGTTCGTCGCCGTCGCGCTGGGTGTCGCCTACGCGGTGCTGTCGACGCCTGTCTATCAGTCCAACCTGCTGGTCCAGGTCGAAGACTCCGCGCCCGACGCGAAGAGTTTTCTTGGCGATACCGGGGCACTGTTCGATGTGAAGACGCCAGCCATTGGCGAAATCCAGATCATCCGGTCGCGAATGATCATGGGCGGGGCGGTCGAGGCAACGCGCTTATACATCGATGCGCAGCCACGCTATACGCCGCTGATCGGCGAGTGGCTCGCCCGCCGTGCCAAGGAGCTGTCGGAGCCCGGTTTTCTGGGGATGAGCGGTTACGTCTCGGGCACGGAGGCGATCGACATCGCCAAGTTTGATGTTCCCCCTGAGTTTGAAGACCAGAAGCCTTTCACCATCACGGCACAGGCCAATGGCCAGTACACGCTTGCCCACCCTGACCTAGCCGAGCCACTGACCGGCACGGTAGGCAAGTTGCTGAGCCAGCAGGTGCACGGCGGCACGATTGTGCTCATCGTCTCGCAGCTCGACGGCAAGCCCGGTGCACAGTTCATCGTCTCTCGCGCTTCTGTGCTTGCCACTACCGAGGACCTGCAAAAGCGAATTCAGCTCAGCGAGCAGGGCAAGCAGTCGAACGTAATCAGCGCAACACTGGAAGACAGCGATCGCGATCGCTTGCGGCGCATCCTCGATGCAATCGGCGCGCAGTACGTGCATCAAAACGTCGAACGCAAGGCCGCTGAGGCAGAGAAGACGCTCGAATTTCTCGACCGGCAGTTGCCCGAGTTCAAGAAGCAGCTCGAAGGCTCTGAAGATGCGTACGCAAACTTCCGGAACAAGAACGGAACCGTTGCCTTCGATGAGGAAGCCAAGGCAATCTTGAGCCAGGCGGTTCAGTTGGAGACCAAGAAGCTCGAGTCAGAGCAACTGCGACGCGAACTGCTCGCGCGCTTCACTGAAACGAATCCCAAGGTGCGCGTGGTCGACGGGCAAATCGCTGCCTTCCGCCACGAACTCGATGGCATCGACCGCCGTGTGAGCGCCATGCCTGTTCAGCAGCGAGACGCGCTGCGGCTGGAGCGAGACGTTCGCGTCAACGGCGAACTCTACAAATCGCTGCTCAACAGTTCGCTGCAGTTGCGCCTTGTCAAGGAAGGCAAGGTTGGCAACGTGCGCTTGCTCGACAAGGCCACCGAGCCCAAGAGGCCTGTGAAGCCACAGAAGCAGCTGGTTGTGGCGCTGTCGCTGGTGCTGGGTTTGTTGGCTGGCATCTCGCTGGCCATCCTGCGCAGCAAAATGGCCAACGGCATTCGGAATCCTCAAGAGATCGAAGATCGTCTTGGATTGAACGTCTATTCCGTTGTCCCCCTTGCCGTCGAACAGGAGAAGATTCTTCAGCGCATTGCCGGCGGTGCCGGCGGCGTGCAGGTCCTGGCCGTCACCGAGCCGGGAAGTGTCGCCATAGAGAGCTTGCGCAACCTGCGCATCTCCCTGCAGCTGACCATGATGGAATCCGGGAACAACCGGGTGCTCATCACTGGTGCGACGCCGGGCGTGGGCAAGAGCTTTGTTTCGGGCAACTTCGCAGTGATCATGGCGCAGGCCGGCAAACGCGTGCTGCTGATCGATGCCGACTTGCGCAAGGGGCACATCCAGAAAGCCTTCGGCCTTCCGCGGCAGGGCGGCCTGGCCGAGGTGCTGGTGGGAGACATGAGCACCGAGCAGGCGATCCATGCCCAGGTCGTACCTAACCTCGACGTTCTTACGACCGGTAACTACCCGGTTAACCCGGCGAACATGATGTTGTCGTCAAGGCTGGGCGACTTGCTGAATGCCATGTCTGCCCAGTACGACCTGGTGGTAATCGACAGTCCGCCGGTGCTGGTTGCGGCTGATGCCGCGGCGGTGGCTGCACATACCGGAGCCATCCTGCTGGTTGCTCGCGACGGCCTCACGCAACTTGGTGAGCTCAATGAGAGCGTCAAGCGCCTGGCGCACGCGGGGCAGCGAGTTAACGGCGTGGTCTTCAATGGCATGGACCTCTCGCGCAGGCACTACGGAAGCTACGGCTACAAGTACGGTGGCTACCGCTATACCGAGTACAAGTACAAGGAGGCGGCTTGAGTTTGCAGCTTGTACTGAGCATGGCTTCGGTTCGAAGAAAGGGAAATCTTCTTCAGTACCACGTCACCTGCCTCGACACAAACAATACACAAACTCACATCTGACCGTGGCGGAATACCCAGAACAGGGGGTGTGCCCTGGTATTTCTTCACAGAAAATGAAGAAATGAAACAACGCTTCCGGCGGGTGGAACTCAGGTGATCAATCGTTTGGCTGCTCCGCTGCTTGCGTTGCCACGTCCTGCCAAACGCTTGCTGGCATTGGCTGTGGATGCGGTTTTGTGCTTGCTGTGCGTTTGGCTCGCATTCAGTTTTCGGTATGAGCAATGGGCAACCCTGCGCGGGGTGCAATGGTCCGCGCCGGTCATGGCCGTCGTCTTGGCGCTGCCGCTCTTTGTGGTCTTCGGCTTGTACCGGGCGATCTTTCGCTATGCCGGCAGCGCTGCATTGATGGCAATCGTGCGGGCCTGCACTGTGTTCGGCATCGCTTATGCATTGATGTTCTCCGTGGTCGGCGTGAAGGGCGTGCCGCGCACAGTGGGCATTCTGGCGCCGCTGTTGCTCTTCCTCGCGATTGCGGGTTGCCGCATGTTTGCGCGTTATTGGCTGGGCGGCCTGTACATGAGCGCACTTCATCGCAAAGCCCTTCCGCAAGTGGTGATCTACGGTGCCGGCGGCGCCGGCCTGCAGCTGGCCGCGGCATTGGCACAAAGCCGCGAAATGATGCTTTGCGCTTTTGTGGACGATGCGGCCCACCTTCAAGGCAACACGCTCAACGGCGTGCGAATTCACTCGGTTGAATGGTTGGAGCAGAACGCCACCAAGCAGGGTATTACCGATGTGCTGCTGGCCATGCCTTCGGCCAGCCATCTGCGTCGCGTTGAAATTTTGAATCGGCTCTTGCCGCTGCATCTGCATGTACGCACATTGCCGGCCATGGCCGATCTGGCCAACGGCAGGGTGCAAGTCAATGACCTGCTCGAGGTGGATATCGAAGACTTGTTGGGCCGCGATCCGGTGGCGCCGGTTGCCGACTTGCTGCACAAGCACATTCGCAGCCAGGTGGTTCTGGTTACCGGGGCTGGTGGCTCCATCGGCAGCGAACTTTGCCGGCAGATCGTCCAACTTTCGCCATCGGTCTTGCTGCTGGTCGACTTGAGCGAATACGCGCTCTATGCCGTTCACCAGGAGCTCGAGGAGCTTGCGCCTGAAGTGCGCGTCATCCCGCTCCTGGCCTCGGTGTGCGATGCCCGCCGGCTGCGCGAGATCATGCATGCGTGGCGCCCTGACACGGTCTATCACGCGGCCGCTTACAAGCACGTGCCCCTCGTCGAACACAACCCGATCGAAGGCGTGCGCAACAACGCGATCGGCACGCTCACCGCGGCGCAAGTGGCAATGGAGTGCAAGGTCCGGCGCTTCGTGCTGGTCAGCACGGACAAGGCTGTTCGACCGACCAACATCATGGGGGCCAGCAAGCGGTTGGCTGAAATGGCGTTGCAAGGGTTGGCGCAGCAGAGTACCGAAACCTGTTTCTCGATGGTCCGTTTCGGCAACGTGCTCGGTTCCAGTGGTTCGGTGGTGCCGTTGTTCAGGCGCCAGATTGAAGCGGGTGGGCCAATCACGCTCACGCATGCCGACATCACGCGTTATTTCATGACGATTCCCGAGGCCGCCCAGCTGGTGATCCAGGCAGGCGCAATGGCTTGGGGTGGCGACGTGTTCGTGCTCGACATGGGTAACCCGGTGCGCATCATCGATCTGGCGCGTCGGCTCGTGGAGCTCTCAGGGCGCACCGTGCGCGACGAGGCAACACCCGAAGGCGACATAGAACTGCACATCACCGGCTTGCGCCCCGGCGAGAAGCTGTACGAAGAGCTGTTGATCGGCAACAACGCCATGCCCACGGTGCATCCGCGCGTGATGAAGGCGCACGAAAATTGCCCACCGTGGGAAGAGCTTTGGCGCCAATTCGATGTGCTGAAGGCAACGCTTGAAAGCAGCGACGTTCCAGCCTTGAAGGCTGCGCTAGAGCAGATGCTGGCTGGCTATCAGCCGCACGTGGAAGTAGTCGACTGGGTACACATGGAGCAGCATCGTGTGCGAGACGCGATTTCGCCACTGGTGGCGAAGGAGCGTGTCGTAAGCGGCGGAAACTCAGCGTCACCGATCGTGGTAGCGGCTTGAATTGTATTTTCTGGAAGAGGCGCATCGCCATGCAACGTCGTGAGTTCCTCAAGACGCTCGCTGTCGTCCCGCTGGGTGCCGACATCGTCGAAAGTGTGACTCCGGAGAAGTTTGGTGCGGTGGGCGATGGCATTACCGACGACACGGCCGCTTTACAGAAGGCCGTCAACGAGGCAGTGGGCAAGCGTTTGGTGCTTTCTCGGATCTATCGATTGACATCTGCTGGCCTCACGATTCCCTCAAATTCGCACCTCTTTTTCACGAATAATTCCCGCCTTGAATTGCTCGCTCATTCGGCGAAGGCGTACCAAATCTTGCGTGTGCACGATGTGGGAAACGTGCTTATTGAAAATGCAAGCGTTAATGGCCGACGTGACCTTAATAGCGCCGTTGGTGGCGAATGGGGGATGGGTATTTCGGTTTGCGGGACTACCGGACAAGTAAGAATCATTAACCCTGTCACAGCCAACTGCTGGGGCGACGGAATTTACGTCGGAAGCACGAAGACACAAGGTTATTGTGAGGACGTTTACATCAGTAAACACCAGGCTGAGAACAACCGCCGACAAGGCATGTCTGTCATCTCGGTCAAACGATTGGTGGTGGATGATCCCATTTGGGTGAATACAAATGGCACCGCGCCGCGGGCTGGTCTCGATATTGAGCCAAACAAAAATACCGATCGCCTCGATTTTATTCGTATAAATAACCCCAAGACTATTAATTGCGCAGGTGCGGGAATTGGAATTGTTCTCGGCGCTTTGACGGGTGCAGCGGATAGCGTCGTTGATATTCGAATTTCAGGGCATGAAGACAGTGGATCTGCCGTAGCCGTAGAATTCGTCAACTACGATCCGACCGCGGGCAATATTTCTGGGGTAATCGAATTTCTCTCTCCCACTTCCAAGCGTGCTAAATCTAACGGCATAGCGTTTCGAGAGTGGGGTTTGGGGCGCTTGCGCGTCAAAGTTTTAAATCCTACCGTTGTCGACAACAATACGTCAGCATCCAAATCGGCGGCTGCCAGTGCGCCAATTTTGATTTCTAGGGCGTTGGGGTCGCGAAATACCTATTTAATGGGTGGTATTTTGATTGAGAATCCGGTGGTTCAAACGCCAAATACCGCCATCGTCAATTCGATCGTCATCAATGATTTCACCGCCCGTGCCACGGCTATCCAGGACGTGACTATTCGGAAGATGGGGCGGATGCCGCCCGGTGCGCCGATGTTTATGCCAAATGCGGTTGTGCATCTCGAGCAATAACGACGGCCGCACTTCAGCTGCGTTTTGCGATGCGCCGAGTAGAGGCCGAAATCAGCAAGAGCAGCATCCGCAAAGGATGCCGCCCAACATTTGCTATTGCTGCGCCGGCCCGAAGTCCAGAATGTTGTCCCCCGCCTTGGGCTTGTTGTCGTCCGGCGGCGAGAAGCTGAACGCCCTCGGGTCCCGCGAGGTCGTCATTTCGTAGAGCGGGTTGATTCGTCCCAGTTTTGCACCACCGTCCCGCACCAGGGGAGCCCAGGTGAAGTTTGCGGAGAACTTGCTGGACCGCGGCAGCAGCGCGTCGAATGGCAGCGAAATGTAGATGCCCTTGTCGAAGCTGCCTTCGCCGAACCGCGCCGCCGACACATTGGTCTTGGTGGCATAGGCGCCGATGGTCACGCCGTTGTCGAAGCGGCGGCTGATGTCGATGGACACGCCGCGATCGCCGGCCAGGTACTGGCCCACGCTGACCCTGGCTTGCACGCCGTTCCAGCCGGTGTCCCAGTACAGGGTGGCATGGCCGGTGTTGACCTTGTAGTCGCGCAGGCCGAAGTCCTGCGCAAAGTCGCGCTGCCGCACATGGTTGATGTCGACACCCAGGGCAAACTTGCTGCGCCACGGCCGGTACAGCCATTCGGCGCCGACGCCCGCGAACATGGGTTCGAGCGCACCGCCATACACGCTGTAGTACTGGTCTTCGTTCAACCGGCCCACGTGGGTCAGCTGAAGCACCGGCATGGTCAAGCGCTTCGACGTGACGTACTCGCGCTGGAAGGTTCGCACGCGCGGCAGGTTGCTGGGCGCGGTGTAGGTGAACTTGTCGAAGTTGTCCACCAGGCGCCAGTTCAGCGCGGCATTCACCCAGGTGCTCCGCGTAAAGCGGTACTCGGCCGTCGCCTGAACGCCGAGCTGGTAGAGCACGAAAGCATCGGGCCCCCCCAGGATCTGCGAGAAGCTGGGCGTCAACCCGAAGAAGAATTTCTGGGGGCGATGCTCCCAGGCAGCCATCGCGGGTTCGGTGGGCTGCGAGGTGCTCGTTGCCGCGGTTGTGGCTGGGTTCTTCGACGGAAACTCGAGGAGCCGGTCTTCGCTGTTGTCCTGCGGCGGTGCGTACTCGCGTTGGCTGACGGCCCGTTTCTCGGCGGGCGTTTGTGCCTGGTAGTGCGCCGTCACCCATTCGGCTCTGTCGACGACCTGTGCGTGCATGGCCAGGCCGCGTTCGTTGTAGTGCAGGATGAACGTCTTTGCCGACGCCGGTGCATCGCGATGCAGCACGGCAATGATCTGCTGCACGCGCGCTTCGCGATAGACGGTGTTGCTCTCGGTGATCCAGACGTGCAGGCCGCTGCCTTGCGGGGCGATGCGCTGGACCGTCCATTCGGTTCGTGACTCGATCTCGGCAGCCGTGGATGCCCACCCGGGTGGATTCGCGGGTGCTTCCGGTGTAAAGCGTGGCTGGGGCGGATCGGCGACCTTGCTGGATCGCATCGATGCGACGTTGGTCGACAAGGTGATGCCAACCATCACCTTGTTGCCGCGTTCGAAGCCGGCACTGAAGGCCACGTTCGGCGAGTAGCGGTACTCGAGGCCGATGTTGAAGGGGGAGCGTTGCCGCTGGTTGTTGTTCTGCGGCTCGTGCTGGTAGTCGTTGCCTTCGTATTCGAGCTTGACGGTCAGCGGCTCCCAGGGCGTGCGCCACGCCACGCCGCCGAACAGGGCCGCAGGGCCGCGGAAATAGGAGCCTAAGTTCGCCTCGCCACCTGTCGATGATGAACGACCGGAGCGTGTTCTGAATCGGCTGCTCAGCGCGATCAGCGGGTTGCGGATGTTGCCGCTGCTGCCCAGGTATCCCCAGCCGATGCCAAGGCTGAAATCCAGGTCGCCGTGGCGCTTGTTGGCAACCAGGTATTCGGAAGAAAACAGGCCTGTACCACCAAGGTCTCGAAAGCCCAGTGCGAGTTCTGGCACATAGGCGGATTCGCTCAGGAGCCGCACCTTCAGGTCGATGCTCTTGTCCTTGTTGCTCTGGCCGGTTGTGCTGGCTTCGTAGGCGCGATTGCTGATGGACGTGTAGCGAAAGCCGGCCTCCAGCCAGTCCAGCGGCTGGAACATCACGTTGAGCCGCGAATACGGGTGCACGTTGGTCAGGGAGGTCCGGAAGTCGCCGGCCTGGCCCATTCGGGCTGTGGGCGTCTGCAGCAAGCCGGTTTCGCCCCAGTCGTTGCCGCTGGAGCGGTAGGGCTGGTATTGCGCAGCGGGCTGCGGGCGCACGGATACCGTGGTTGAGGGTGCTGGCGCAGCCTGCGGATCCATTCGCGCGGGCGATGCCACTGCGAGGCTGTCCTTGCCTTGTGGCGCAGGTCCTTGCGTTGCAAGGAACTTGATGATTCCCTCAGAAGCAGCGACCAGGTCGGTCATGTCGCGCGGCGCGGCCCAGATCCACGCGCCCGGGGCCGGCTCATCGGAGGGCTGGCTGTTCCATGGCGCAACGCCCACGCGAGCGGTGCGGCCGTCGGGCTGGGCAACCCATGCCCAGTCGTAGGAGCCCACGGGTTCGCATGCCGTGACGTAGTCCCATGCGGACCGGCCGGCTTCGTGCGCCACGTGGCAAAGCTCGCCGTTCGGTCGGACGACCGCAACGGTCTTCAGGTCGGCCGGCGGCGCGACGAGTTGCTGGCCGGCGCTCAGGACCGGGTCTTCTTCCGGATGGGCCTGCAGCCATCGCGGGTCGACCACGCCGAGTGCCACCCGGCCGGTGACTGGCATTTGCTGCAGCCAGGTGATCAGCTTCAGCCGCTCGACCTGATCGGCCCGCGCCGCGAGCCGGTTCGCTGCTTCGATGCGAACCAGCAAGGTGTTCTTGAGGAATTGCTGCGCGAGTCGCTCCTGCGGGACCCGCCATGCAAGGCCGGGCGCAGCGGCACCCTCGGGCTGGCGCAGCAACCAGGTGCTCAGGCGTTCGCCGGGGCGCACGTCGGCATCGCTTGCCGGCGCGTTGGCTGCGGTTTTGTCCCAAGTCTGTGCCAGCGCACTGAAATTCGCCGCCAACGCGCAGGCGACGGCCACGTGACGGGGCCAGTGGTGTTTGCTGCGCGTGCGAATCGGGGCTCTCATGTCCCGGCGCCCGCCGGAGAGCCGGCTGCTGGCGCGGGAGGTGTCCACCGCTCGAAGCTCATGCAGAAGTCGTTGGAAATGCATTGCTCCGAGTACACGACTTGAGGCGTACCTGAAAGAAGCGAGACGGCAAAGCGCGCGTTCGGCAGCGAAGAATTTGCGGGCAACGACACGCTGCGCTCTTCATACCATTGCAAGGAGTTGGCGGCAGTCCCGGAGAGGGCGCTGTCGCCGGGCGGTGCGATCGGTGTGCGAACGACTTCATCGCGAATGCCGAAGCGATAGCCCGGCATGAGATCCCGCTCGCGCCTGTACCGCTGCTCTTGCGAAGCAGAAGTGCCCGGGTCGGCTTGCCATGAAGGAAGTGAAGAGAAGCGCACGGTGCGCCAGTCGATGCTGAGGCCGGTGGTCCCTGCCAAGTGGCCGTTCAGGAGCTTGACGACCTCGCCGGAGCTGCTGTACCAGACTTCCACCGGCCCTTCGGCGCGCCTGTCGACATAGCCGAGGACCATGAAAATGGTTCGGCCGTCAATGACGGTTTTCAGGTAGCGGTAGTTGGGATTGAAGTTGGGTTGCGCCGATTCGGGTGCACCTCGATAGAGGAGGCGAGCCGTATCCAACATGGCAGAAGATCCGGAGGAGCAACCGCCAACGCCCAAACAAAACGTTGCCCAAAGGCAACGTTTCAAGAATCGCGTGGCGGAACCTACGCGCGGACTTTTCAGCGAATGCCCTCCCGAGGGGAGGGCACGCAGCATTAACGCGTGCCGGTGGTACCAGTGGTGCCGGTGCCTGTCGTGCCGCCAGGGCCAATGCCGAAGCCGCCGCCCGAATTGCCGCCGTTGCTGCTGCCGAGAGCGGCAGCGAGCGCCACGCCGGCGGCAACGCCACCGACCACTGTTGGGCTCACTCGTCCGACTGCGGCATTGGTGGCGCCACCAGCGCCGGCCGCGCCCTGGATAATCTGTGCTCTATCGCTCGCACCGGGGGTTTGAGCAAAAGCAGAAGAAGTTGCCAGAACGGCGAGGGCCACGGCTGCGGAGAGCTTGAAAATCGTCATGCTGATCCCTTGGAATTCGGTGTTTATCGCAAAGAGGTTAACAGCATCATAAATGTGCCGCAACAAATTCCCCCGCCTGCTACAGCGGGGGACGGACGCAGTCGTGACTTTCGCCCGGGCGTGTTTCGCGGTGCTACGTAACGCATTCGATGCGCCGGACGTAACGGCGATGGCGCGACAAGCAGGCTGCTGCCGGTCACCGCTTGAAATTCACATTGGCAGCATCGCATTCCTCAATGAAATCAAGGCATTCGACGTGGCGGAGGTATTTGCAACTCAAAGTGCTCTGCGTAGGCATTGTTCCTGCAGTGTCTGAAACGAAAGTGAGCATTTCTAGTTTGGAGTTGTCGCCATGAGTGTTGCTTGTCATCCGTTGTCTTCACAGTCGATGCTGGAGCTCGAAGCGCCCAGGAATTCCTACGGCGGCACTTTTCGCAGTGCATTGATCGTTGAGGAAGACATCGCCATGGCCGAGCGCATGCGGCGCATCCTGGGCGGACTTGCGCCAGGTCGGCGCGTGGTGGTCGCGTCCACTCAGGCGGAAGCCCGCAACCTGCTGGCAGCGCTGCCCTATGACCTGATGCTGGTCGACATGAATCTGCCGGCCCGCGACGGGGTGTCGTTGATTCAACATGCCCGCCAGTCCTATCCCTGGATCGAGAGTGTCGCCATGTCGGCGGCCGACGACCGCGAACTGGTGGATGCCGCCATTGCCGCGGGAGCTGTGGGCTACTTGCTGACGGAGGCAGACGACGCCGAACTGGCCTTTCAGCTGCGCTCGATCGAACGTGGCGGTGCACCGATGGACTCGCGCGTCGCACGCCGTCTCCTGGGCACGATCGCGGCATCGGCCAGGACGAAGGGCATTGCTCCATTCGCGGCCATTTCGCCTCCGCAACCGCGGCCCCGGCCGCAGCCGGCGTCCGGTTTGTTGTCGCCGCGCGAACTCAACGTGCTGCGGTTGATCGCGCAAGGGTGGAGCAACCGGCAGATCGCAGAGTCGGTCTTCCTGTCGGTCAACACGGTCGAGTTTCATGCCAAGAGCATCTACCGCAAGCTCTCGGTGAAATCCCGGACCCAGGCGGTTCACGAGGCGACGCAGCACGGCCTTCTGAACTGAGGCCGGTGCGCTCGTGCCGCCTGCTTGCGGGCGGCGGCCGGTCCACGCCATGGCGCGCAATGCCCGGTCGCGCGCCTGTGCGCCGCTTCCGCGGGTTGGGGCCCGTTGAAAATCCATCCGGCGCCCCGCTACAATCCTTGGTTGACCTTGCTACGGTTAAGGTTGGCCCTGCTCCAGCGAAGAAGACAAGAGGATCCCCATGAGTGACATGACCTCCGGCTCGCCCCGGATCGACACAAGCAAGCGGACGTGGTTGATCGCATCCAGCTGTGCCGGCGTAGCGGGCGGCGTGGCCACCGCCATTCCCTTTGTGAGCACTTTCCAGCCTTCCGAGAAGGCCAAGGCTGCGGGTGCTGCGGTCGAGGTCGATATCTCGGCACTCAAGGTCGGCGAGAAAATGACCGTCGAATGGCGGGGCAAGCCGGTCTGGATCCTCAAGCGCACCCCCGCGCAGGTCGCGGAACTCCCCAAGCTGGATGGCCAGCTGGCCGATCCCCTCTCCAAGCGCCACCCCGACGAATTCACCCCCAAGTACGCGCAGAACGAGCACCGTTCGATCAAGCCCGAAGTGCTGGTCGTGGTCGGCATCTGCACCCACCTGGGCTGCTCGCCGAGCGACCGCTTCCAGGCCGGCCCGCAGCCCTCGCTGCCCGCCGACTGGGAAGGCGGCTTCCTCTGCCCCTGCCACGGTTCCACGTTCGACCTGGCCGGCCGGGTCTTCAAGAACAAGCCTGCGCCCGACAACCTGCCGGTGCCGCCGCACATGTACCTGTCGGACACCAAGCTCCTGATCGGTGAAGACTCCAAGAAGGCCTGAGGCGGAACAAGAACATGGCTGAATTCCACGAGATTTCCCCCAACGCACCCGCCGGCGAGAAGCTGCTGAACTGGGTCGACAACCGCTTCCCCCTCACCAAGCTCTGGAACGACCAGTGGGGCAAGTACTACGCGCCGAAGAACTTCAACTTCTGGTACATCTTCGGCTCGCTGGCGATGCTGGTCCTGGTGATCCAGATCGTCACCGGCATCTTCCTCGTCATGCACTACAAGCCCGACGCGAACCAGGCGTTCGCATCGGTCGAGTACATCATGCGCGACGTGCCGTGGGGCTGGCTCATCCGCTACATCCACTCGACGGGCGCGTCGGCGTTCTTCATCGTGGTGTACCTGCACATGTTCCGCGGCCTCATGTACGGCAGCTACCGCAAGCCGCGCGAGCTGATCTGGGTGTTCGGCTGCGCGATCTTCCTGTGCCTGATGGCCGAGGCCTTCATGGGCTACCTGCTGCCCTGGGGCCAGATGTCCTATTGGGGCGCCCAGGTGATCGTGAACCTGTTCGCCGCCATTCCCTTCGTCGGCCCTGACCTGGCCCTGCTGATCCGCGGCGACTACGTGGTCAGCGACGCCACGCTGAACCGCTTCTTCAGCTTCCACGTGATCGCCGTGCCCCTGGTGCTGCTCGGCCTGGTGGTGGCCCACCTGATCGCACTGCACGAAGTGGGTTCGAACAACCCCGACGGCATCGAGATCAAGGCCAACCGCGGCCCCGATGGACATCCGCTGGACGGCATCCCGTCGCATCCGTACTACACGGTGCACGACATCTTCGGCGTGGTGGTGTTCCTCACGATCTTCTCGGCGGTGATCTTCTTCGCCCCTGAAGCCGGCGGGTACTTCCTCGAGTACAACAACTTCATTCCGGCCGATTCGCTGAAGACGCCGAACCACATTGCCCCGGTCTGGTACTTCACGCCGTTCTATTCGATGCTGCGCGCGACCACCGACGACATGGTCAACGTGTTCGCGCTGATCATCGCTGCAGCCGCCATCTGGAACTTCGTCAAGGGCAAGTCGGGCATGGGCCTGAAGATCGCCGGCGTCGTCGTTGCGGCTGTCGTGATCTTCCTGCTCAAGAACTTCGATGCCAAGTTCTGGGGCGTGGTCATCATGGGCGGCTCGGTCATCATCCTGTTCTTCCTGCCCTGGCTCGACCACAGCGAAGTCAAGTCGATCCGCTACCGTCCGGGCTGGCACAAGTATGTGTATGGCCTGTTCGTCTTCTTCTTCCTGATCCTGGGCTACCTGGGCATCCAGCCGCCCGGCGTCTGGGGTGAGCTGGCCATCGGCTCGTTCAAGCTGGACATCGCGCAGACGATCTCGCAGATCGGCACGCTCGTGTACTTCGGCTTCTTCCTGCTGATGCCGTGGTGGAGCAGCAAGGGCGAGTTCAAGACCGTGCCCCAGCGCGTGGTCTTCGCCGCCCATTGAGAACCACAAGCGCCAAGAGAGCTGAGAGAAACACGATGAAGAAGAAAAGCATTTCCGGCTGGCTCGCGGTCCTGGGTCTTGCACTGGGCCTGACCTTCTCCGCGGCGGCATCGGCCGAGTCCGAGGGCATTGCGTGGGACAAGGCACCCAACAAGACGACCGACGTGGCCGCATTGCAGAACGGCGCCAAGCTGTTCGTCAACTACTGCCTGAACTGCCACTCGGCTGCCTTCATGCGCTACAACCGCCTGCAGGACCTCGGCATCACCGAGCAGCAGATCAAGGACAACCTACTGTTCTCGACCGACAAGGTCGGCGAGACCATGAAGGCGAACATCGATGCCCGCCAGGCCAAGGAATGGTTCGGCACCACGCCCCCTGACCTGACCCTGGTCGCCCGCTCGCGCGCCGGCCACGGCGGCACCGGCGCCGACTACCTCTATACGTACCTTCGCACCTACTACCGCGACGACACCAAGGCCACCGGCTGGAACAACCTCGTGTTCCCGAGCGTCGCCATGCCGAACCCCCTGTGGGAACTGCAGGGCGAGCGCCGACCGGTCTACACCAAGATCGAACAGCACGGCCATGAGGCCGAAGTGTTCAAGGGCTGGGAGCAAGTCACTCCCGGCACCCTGACGCCCGTGCAGTACGACCATGCGGTCGGCGACCTGGTGAGTTACCTGCAATGGATGGCCGAACCGGCACAGAACACCCGCATCCGCATCGGCGTGTGGGTGCTGCTGTTCCTGGCCATGTCGGTGGTTTTCGTGTGGCGACTGAACGCCTCGTACTGGAAAGACGTCAAGTAGTTCCGTCCACGCCGACCGGGCGCCTCGTGCATCCGGTCCCACAGAGTGGGTTGCCAACGCGACCCACTCTTTTTGATTTTTAGGAGTCTCTCGCCATGATGGTCTTGTATTCAGGAACGACCTGCCCCTTTTCCCACCGCTGCCGCTTCGTGTTGTTCGAAAAGGGCATGGACTTCGAGATCCGCGACGTCGATCTCTACAACAAGCCCGAAGACATCAGCGTGATGAACCCGTACGGCCAGGTGCCGATCCTGGTCGAGCGCGACCTGATCCTGTACGAGTCGAACATCATCAACGAGTACATCGACGAGCGCTTCCCGCATCCCCAGCTGATGCCCGGCGACCCGGTCGACCGCGCCCGCGTGCGCCTGTTCCTGCTCAACTTCGAGAAGGAACTCTTCGTGCACGTCTCGACGCTCGAGAACCGCACCACCAAGGGCAACGAGAAGGCGCTGGAAAAGGCCCGCTCGCACATCCGCGACCGCCTCACGCAGCTGGCCCCCGTGTTCCTCAAGAACAAGTACATGCTGGGCGACAACTTCTCGATGCTCGACGTGGCCATCGCTCCGCTGCTGTGGCGCCTGGACTACTACGGCATCGACCTCAGCAAGAACGCGGCACCGCTGCTGAAGTACGCCGAGCGCATCTTCTCGCGCCCGGCTTACATCGAAGCATTGACGCCTTCCGAAAAGGTCATGCGCAAGTAAGTAAGATCGCCCCCAGGCTTCGCGCACTTCGTGTCGCTTCGCCAACCCCCTTCCGGGGGCAACACCAGCGGCCCGGCAGAGCCGGTTCCGCGGTGTTCCGCGAAGAGACAGTGGCCAATTCGAGGCCGCGATTTCGCGATTGCACGGTACCAATTTCATGATCAACGCGCTCGAGTCGTCCTCCACCCGCCCGTACCTCATCCGGGCGCTGTACGAATGGTGCACCGACAACGGGTTCACGCCCTATGTCGCGGTGCAGGTCGACGAGACCGTCCAGGTGCCGCGCGAGTACGTGAAGAACGGCGAGATCGTGCTCAACATCAGCTTCGACGCGACCAGCTCGCTCAAACTCGGCAACGATTTCATCGAGTTCAAGGCCCGTTTTGCGGGCAGTGCGCGCGAAATCAGCGTGCCGGTGGGGCGCGTGATCGCGATCTACGCGCGCGAGAACGGGCAGGGCATGGCGTTTCCGGCGCCGGCGCCATCGCTCGGCACCGAGCAAGGCGATGTGCCGTCGTCCGCCGCATCGCCGTCGTCCCAGGGCCAGGCCCGCATGCCCTTGCGTGACGCCTCGCGCGGCACCGAAGGCGATGCCGGCAAGATCGTCCATCTGGTGACGGGCGAGGACGCCGACGAAGCCATCGACACCGGCTTGCCCGCCGATCCCGACGACGAGCCGCCGCGCCCGCCGGCCGGTGGCGGCGCCCGGCCGTCGCTCAAGCGCATCAAGTAGCAGCGGCCGGCCACCCCGGCTGGCGCCACTAGAATCACGCATTGGAATTTCGCCGCTTTAGCTCAATTGGTAGAGCACCCGCCTTGTAAGCGGAAGGTCGTCAGTTCGATTCCGACAAGCGGCACCAAATCAAAGCCCGGCATCCAAGGATGTCCGGGCTTTTTCTTTGTCCGCGGGCAAGGATCGAGGGCAGAAACCGTCCGCGTGCGATCGTTCACGCATTGCGTGTGCATTTCGTGCGAAGTGGTACTTTCGCCTGCTGTGCACGGATTCGTGGAACTCACACAATCCCCACAAAAATCGCTGCTCGATTGAGCAAGCCAATATTGCGGGGAGGATCCATGTCCATTTTCAATGGCGTTGCGTGTCAGCACGGTTGCGTCGCGTGCGCGTTCGCGCCTTCGGCGGCACCGTGAAACGCCGCGTCACCATCTCGACGCCGCTGGGCGATGCATTGCAGTTTCATCGCCTGGTCGGCCGTGAAGTCCTGAGCCAGGCCTACGCCTTCGATGTCGATCTGCTGGGTCACGGCAACACGATAGATGCCAAGGCCCTGCTGGGCGAGACGGCCACGGTGTCGGTGCAAACAGAAAGCGGGGGCACCCGCTACCTAGCTGGCATCGTCACGCGCTTCGGCCTGGCTCAAGAAGATGCGCGGCAGTCTTTCTACGCCATGAGGCTGCGCCCCTGGCTATGGCTGGCGACCCGGCGTTCGGACTTTCGCATCTTCCAGGACAAGACCGTTCCCGAGATCCTCATGGAAGCGCTCGGGCGCTATGGCTACCCCGTCGAACAGAAGCTTGCGCGCAGCTATCGGGCCTGGAACTATTGCGTGCAGCATGGCGAGAGCGACTTTGATTTCGTTTCGCGCCTGTGCGAGCACGAGGGCATCTATTACTTCTTCCGGCACGAAGCCGAGCGGCATGTGCTGGTCTTCGCCGACGACATCGCCAGCTCGCACAAACCGTTGCCTGGCGCCGAGATCGTGCGTTATCACCCCTTCGAACATGCCGGCATGACCGGAGGCACCGAGCCCAGCGAGCGCATCTACGCCTGGGAGAGCGCCGAGGATGTTCGCTCCGGCCGCCACTACACCAGTGACTTCGATTTTGAGAAGCCCAAAGCCGACCTGAAGAGCCAGCGGCAGGCACCACCCGGCCACGCCCACGACGAGTTCGAGGTCTACGAGTGGCCAGGACACTACGTCTTGAGTGGCGACGGGGACACCTACGCGCAGGTTCGCAACGAGGGGCAATTGAGTGCGCGCGCCCGTGCCTCGGGGCGCTCCAACCTGCGCGCTCTGGCACCGGGCTACACAATGAACCTGGCCGGCCATCCGCGCGAGGACCAGAACCGGCAATACCTTCTGCTCGCTGTCAGCTACCACCTGCAGGAGAACCTGCAGGCCAGCGAGGGTACAAGGGGTGCCGAGGGCTCCGTGCAGCGTTTCGCGTTCGACGTGCAGCCCACCGCCTTTGCCTGGCGCCCCCCGCGTACGACGGCAAAGCCGCGCACTCGCGGCCCACAGACCGCCGTCGTGGTCGGTCCCGCGGGCGAAGAAATATGGACCGACCAGTATGGCCGCATCAAAGTGCAGTTCCACTGGGACCGGCTCGGAAAGAATGACGAGCATTCCTCGTGCTGGCTGCGCGTGGGGCTGGGCCTGGCCGGTTCGACATTCGGCATGGCGGCGCTGCCGCGCATCGGCCAAGAGGTCATCGTGGACTTCCTCAACGGGGATCCGGATTTTCCGATGGTGGTGGGCCGCGTGCACAACGCCGACGAGATGCCGGCATGGGCGTTGCCCGACCAGAAGCACCTCACGGGTATTCGCAGCCGCGAACTCGGCGGCGGTGGACGTTCCAACCACCTGGTGCTCGACGACTTCGCCGGCAAGATCCAAAGCCAGCTCAAGAGCGATCACGACAGTTCCAGCCTGAGCCTGGGGCACATCGCGCGCATCGATGACACCGCCGGGCGCAAGGATCTGCGCGGCCAGGGTTTCGAACTGCGCACCGATGGCCGTGGCGCCGTGCGTGCGGCCAGTGGTCTGCTTCTGAGTACCGAGGCGCGATTCAATGCCCGGGCCCACACCACCGACATGGACGAGACCGTGGTGCGGCTCACCCAGGCGCGCGAGATCCACGAGGGCATGTCCCAGGCCGCGATCGAAGCCAAGGCGCTCGAACGTGGCGACCAGGATGAAGTGACGAAGGCCCTGAAGGATCAAAACGATGCGATCAAGGGTAAAGGCGGTAATCCAGGCCAGGGTGAGTTCCCCGAGTTCCAGCAACCGCATCTGACCCTGGCCAGCCCTGTGGGCATCCAGAACTCGGCACAGGGCTCCACCCACATCGCCAGCAC
Source organism: Variovorax sp. Varisp85 (assembly GCF_047304045.1). Classification (NCBI taxonomy): domain Bacteria; kingdom Pseudomonadati; phylum Pseudomonadota; class Betaproteobacteria; order Burkholderiales; family Comamonadaceae; genus Variovorax; species Variovorax sp. Varisp85. Next base: position 37,341 of record NZ_JBGLYN010000033.1, on the reverse strand, counting down.
CGAGCACAACGCGATCACCAGCGGCGGACACACCAGCGTCAGTGCGGCAAGAAGTTTCCTCGTGACCGCCAGGAACGCGGTGCGCATGTTCGCCTACAAGGCCGGTATGAAACTGGTGGCCGCGAATGCGGACATCGACATCACGGCCTTGAAGGACAGCATCAACGTGCTGGCCAAGATGAACATCAAGCAGGAAGCCAACCGGATCACGATCACGGCCGTGGAAGAGGTCGTTATCAATGGCGGCTCCAGCTACACCCGCTGGAATGCCTCGGGCATCGTGCACGGGACCAAGGGTATTTGGCGCGAGCACGCAGCCACCCACAGCCTCATGGGGCCGGACAGCCGCAGCCCGGAAAAGATGAACCGGGATGTGAAGGCGCCCTTCGATCAAGAACTGATCTTTCACCACCTTGACGACCACGACACGCCGGCGGCGAAACAGGTGTTCAAGCTCGTGCGCGATGGGCAGCCGGCACCGCCGCCCGAAGAACCATCTCACGATCTGCTGAAACCGAACAGGAAAAGCGGCGATATCACAAGCACCAACGGCACCACGCGTCTGCAACGCTCGGATGGCCCGGAAATCTACAAGGTGCGCTGGATGGGAAGGAAGAAATAATGGCCGTACAGGGGGAGGACGAGGATGCATGGCTGGACTTCAGCCTGGGCATTGGAGGATTTGCGGAAGTCGCAGTGGCAACAACACCCGCGGCGGACAAGAGAAAGGTGCATGTTCGCGTGCCGCCAGGCAAGCTTATTCCCATCGTCTTCCTGCCCGGCATCATGGGCAGCAACCTGCGCCTGTCCAAGGCCCGGCAGGCTCAGATCAGGCGTAAGAACAACATCTCATGGTGGCCCGACAACACGGGCGATGCGTTTGCGCGGCGCAATGCGAGCGCGGCGGACCGCCAGATGCGCCTGGACCCGGACGAAGTCGAGGTGGATCGCTACAAGGTGAGCGACCACGGCGGTGATCGTTTCGATGCCACCGGTGATGAAACCGTCAGCTCCGATCAGCGCCACGACAACGTGCCTGACAACCTGGGCAACGTCAGCAAGCTGCTTGTGAGCGATCCAAAGGCAGACCCGAGCCACCCCCTGGCCTCCAACCAGCAAAGCTTTACGGCTGCGCAGAAGGCGCGCGCAAGGGGCTGGAGCGAGGTGATGTTCGGCTCCTACGGCGAGATCCTCCAGTTGATGGAGAGACAACTCAACGACATGTTGCAAGGGAATGGAGACAAAGTGAAGGTTTCGGCCTTCTGGTCGAACAAGGACAGCCGCGAAGCACTGGTGGGGCGAGCGACGGCCAGCTTCGGTGGCCAGGGTGGAGAGCCGCTGACGCAGGACGATCTCAAGAAGATCGGCGATTGCTGGTATCCGGTGCATGCCTTTGGCTACAACTGGCTCAATAGCAACGGTGAGGAAGCCAAGACCCTGGCACCGAAGATCACCAAGCTCATCGAAACCTACAACGAGAACGGCTTCAACTGCCCAGGCGTGATCGTCGTCACCCACAGCATGGGCGGCATCCTGACCCGCGCCTTGATGCACCCGGACTACGGCAACATCAAGGACAAGATACTCGGAGTGGTGCATGGGGTGATGCCCACCACGGGCGCAGCGGCGGCGTACAAGCGCATGCGCGCGGGCTTCGAGGGCAGCAACAAGTCCTTTTGGCATGTCAGGACCAATGTGGTGGGAAGCATCACGCAGGGCGTGCTGGGCGACAACGGCCTGGAGGTGACGGCGGTGCTGGCCAATGCGCAAGGCGGCCTGGAACTGCTGCCCGCTGCCGCCTATGGCACGGAATGGCTTCAGGTGCAGGACGACAACGGTGCGTTCCTGAAGAAGCTGCCGCAGGGCGACGCGGTGAGCGAGATCTACACGCTGGACCAGGACAAGTGGTGGAGGTTGATCAATCCGGATTGGATCGATCCAGCGGAGCAGGCGAAGATGCCACCCAACGAGGGGGGTAAGCCCGAAGAGCGAATCGGCGTCAAAGCGACGATAGAGCGGATCAAGGAAGCCATGAGATTCGCCAACGCGATCCAGGACACCTTCCACGACCGCACCTACGCTCACTACGGCAGTGACCCAGGGCAGCCGGCCTGGAACGACTTCGTGTGGCGGGTGATCGAAGGCGATCCGGCTGCGGCGGGCGATCCCTTGACGTGGGTGCTGATCAAGGGGGAGCGCGGCGACGATGCCAAGGGCACGCTGCGCGTGCAAGGAAACAATGGCACGGTGCTCCGGCTCAGGCTCCAGCCGGCCATGTCGCCCGGCGACGGCACGGTGCCCGTGGAGCGCAGCGCCAACAAGGTGCGCGCGAAAGTCAAGTTCGTGCAGACCGGCTATGACCATCAGGGCAGCTACGGCCACGCGAATGCCAATGCGGCGACGCTGTACGGCATCGTGCGCATCGCGGCCGCCTACGATCCCGCATGGTGGGCCGCCAAGGAGTGGGATTACCCCGCGAAACAATGATGATGAAGGACCTCTGACATGAATCCGCGTATCGAGACATTGTTCGAGCACACCAAGCTGCTGTGCTTCGGGCGCTATGTGTTGACCGTCCCGGTCGATTCGCACCTGGCGTTCGGGCGTGACTTCCCCACCTTGCCCAACCAGGCCAAGGACATCGAGAAGGTGATGCAGGCCGATCGGGCGAAGATCCTGGCGGCAAACAACACGGCGGAAATCACCTACTTCGGCAAGGGGCCAGCTCCGAATACTTGGCTGATTCGCTCATTCAAGAGCGTGTCAGCTAAGGAACTCGAGTTGGAAGGCTTTCGCATATATCACGTAGTTGGCCCGCACATCTTCGTGAATGGGCGAGGGACGGACAATGGGGCGACCGCCGAATCGATTCTTCGCGATACGGTCGAGCTTGCCCAGAATCTGCGCGCACGCGAGCCCGATGAAGTCCCCACCGAACAAGGCCTGTGCCATCAGTACGGCTTTACGCAGCGTGATGGCGCGAAAGGGATGGTTCTCACGCAGGTCGGCCTGCACATGGACGCACTGCCCGATGTGGTGTTCAGCGTCAGCAGCAACCAGGCCCAGACCACCAAGGGCAGCGACGGCTACAGCCTGCTCAAGCTGATCGCGGATCGCAAACGCGAAGCCGGCAGCAGTTACCCCAAGCTCACCACCTTGCGCGAAGGCAAGAAGAAGGTCCACGGCTGGGACGGCGAGGAATCGTTGGCACGCATGCAGGGGGGCTGGCACGATTTCGAATGGCTGTTCATCGGGGAGTCCGGCATTGTGGCGCGCCCCGCGCGTCTGGACGTGATGATGTACACCAAGGTGGAGTCGGACCGCGTGGGGGCCGCCGCGGCCTCCTCGCTCAACGACGAGGAAGCCATTGCGCTGTGGGACAAGTTGCTCGACGGCCTCAAGTTCCGCGTGGCGGTGCCGGGCGCGCCGGCCGACGCGGTGGCGATCAAATAGGAAAGCATGCGATGAAAAATATGCCAACGGTGACCCTTGCCCGTCGACGTGCCTTGCAGACAATCGGGCTGGCGGTCGCGTTGCCCTTTTCTTGTTTGCCCTCAGCGCAGGCTGCGCGAGCCGTTACGCAGGAGCCCGCGAACAAGCTGTGGCGGCCCGTTGCGCCCTTGCGGGTAGCCCGGCATGCGGCGGACTGGGGCGAAGCATGAGCGCGCAAGAGATCATTCTTGCGCACGACCTTTGGCGAAAGGGGGCGGGCGGCGCCCCGGCCGGCCTTGCCGGGCAGACCGACGGCAATGCCTACGCCGGCCTGGACCTCGGGCTGGCGCAGTTCGCGGATTCCACTTTTACCGGCAGCAGCTTCACCGAAACGAAGTTCAATGAGGCGCAGTGGTCGGCTTGCCATTTCTCCAACTGCATCTTCAGCGCCTGCAGCTTCGACAGCATCACCATCATGGGGTGCACTTTCGTGAACTGCACCTTCGAAAAGGCCAGGTTCAGGCTGGGCAACATCAGCGGCAGCCGATTGACGGATTGCAAGTTGAACGAGGTCAACTTCGAGCAAGGCAGCTGGTCCGCACTCAAGATGCACGGATGCACAGGCAGGAGCGTCAGGGCACGCGGATTGCGTGGCGAACAGGTTGACTTCCTGGGCAGCAACTTCGAACAGCTTGAGTTCGAGGACACGGTACTCAACAGTACGATGTGAGAGCCTTTGCGGCGTATCTGTCCCTTGGGATTCTCATCCCGACTGCGCCACACCCTGCATCAGCAGACCCAGCATCGCCAGTTGCGCCACCAGCGCCGGCCGTTGCGCCGACCGCAGGTTCTCGAGCACGGCCTCCAGCAAGCCCGCACTTCGCCCCAGACCGGCCTGCTTCAGCCGCAGCACCTGCGCCTGCGCTCGCGACAGCGCGCCGCCGCCTTGATGGCGCAGGCCCTGGCGCAGCCACAGCGCCAGCAGTTCCAGCGTGTCGCCGGCCAGCGCGTTCAAGGCGGGCACGTCCTCGGCATCGCTGCGAAGGCCCAGCGGCTGTGGCGCCACCGCCTCGACCTGGAGCACCACGGCACGTTGCGCCGTCAGCAGGCTCAGCGGCTGCATCACCGCCCGATCGCCCTGCAGATGCACGGTGCCGGCCACGGCGCGCAGCGGGCCGTATTCGCCGGCAAGCGCGCGGGCCAGCGCATCGACCGCGCCGGGCGCGACCGCGCGATGCGGCAAGGCCAGGTGCAGCCAGTCTCGTTCGTTGTTGTCGTCTTCGGCCGGGGCTTCGTCCGATCCTTCCGGTGCTGCCTGCTTCAGCCGCGCATGCAGCACCTGCGCCGCCGCATCCCAGTGGCACGACACCACCTCCATGCGTTCGAACGCCACCACATGCAGCTGCCCCGACGCACCCGCCGACGCGCCGCCCGCGGCCTGCCGCGGCCGCACGAAGTCGGGTGCTGCCTCGCGCAGATGTGCCACCAGCGCGGCCACGCTGTCCTGCCGCAGTGGTGCGACGAGGTCGTCCCACGACTTGGGCGACAGCGGCAGCACGCCCGTCTGCCGCGCGCCGGCCGTGATGTCGACGAGCCCGTTGGCGCGCCGTGTCGCGGTCTTGGTGATGACCTGCCCGCTCGCCAGTTGCCGCAGCGGAAAGCCCGCGACGCGCCGGTTCATCAGGGCCTGCGCGGTGCCGCCCGCGGCGGCATCGGCCGCGCGCGACCACTGGCGCTCCAGCACGGTCACGTTCTGCGTGTCGGGGTCCGCGAACAAAACGCTCGCGCCCTCGGCGGCGTCGTCGGACCAGAGCTCGGCCCCGAGCGACACCAGCCGCAGGTGATCGAGCGCGACCTCGCCCTTGACGCCGATGCCGAGGATCCGGCTGGCCGGCAGCGCGGGTCGCGCCTGTGGCCGCGCGGCATGCGCCGCCGCCTGCAATCGCGCCCACAGCTCGGCCAGCATGCGCACCAGCCGCAGCGGCTCGAAGCGGCTGCTGCGCGCATGCTGGGCCTGCAGCAGTTGCCAGAGTTCGTCGAGCGCATCGTCCACCCAGCTCCAGGCCAGCGCGCGCGCCTGGTCGCGCACGGCCTCGAAGCGGGCCGCGAGCGCCATCAGCGGCTGGCTCGAACCGTCGAGCCAGAGCGACAGCAGCAGGGCATCGATCTGCGCTCGCAGCGCAACGGCGGCTTCGCCCTGCATCGCCGCCGGTTGCGGTGCCGGGTCCGAGGCGGTCGCGCCTGCCGAAGCGGGCGGCGACACCTCGAGCAGCACCTCCGCCGAACCGGGCGCCAGCGGCCCGGCCTGCCGGAATGCCCACACCGCGATCACCACGTGCGCACAGCCGCTGCCCTGCTTGCAATCGCAGCGCGCATGAACCAGCGAGCTGCGCGAGAAGAAGCGCACGCTGCACATCGGCAGCCGCGCCACCGGCGGCGCGCTCGCGCTGCGCCAGGCCTGCACGCCGACCACCGGACGCGCGGCGGCGAGCTTGTTCGCCTGTTCGAGCACGGAGGGTGCGAGGCTGGCGGCCAGTGCGGCATCGTCGAACTGCGCGGGGCTCCATGCGCCGTCCGGCTCGGCGGCTTCCTGCGCGTCTTCGGGCGCATCCGCCTGCGCCGACGCTGCCTGCGCCTGGTAGGCCAGCACCAGCATCACCCGATGCCGGCACATGCCGCTGGCGGGGCAGCTGCACTGCGCGTCGCGCAGCGTGCGTCCCGGCGGCAGGCTGGTGCGCACGCCGTCGTCGAACTGCGCCTGCACCACGCCGTCGGCGCCGGTCTCCAGCTTTGGCAGCAGGCCGGCCGCCACGTCCTTCTGCGCACGCTTCACGAAGCCCGCGTTGGCCAGCGCCGTCAGCGCCTCGGGCGTCAGCTCCAGCAGGTCGGCCCGCCATGCCGTGGTGCCGCTCATCCCTGCACCTTCTCGGCCAGCCAGCCGGCCAGCTGGCCCGGCGTCATCGCGCCGATCTGCGCGCCTTCGCGTACCAGCCGCGCGGCCATCTCGCGGTCGTAGTTGGGTTCGGCCTTGGAGTCGAGCGCCGCCAGGCCCAGCACCTTCGCGCCGGACTCGACCAGCGCCTTCACGCGGCGCACCAGCTCGTGCTCGCTGCCGCCTTCGTAGAAGTCGCTCACCAGCACCACGATGCTCTTCGAGGGATTGGCGACGAGCGTCTGCGCATACGCCACCGCCTTCGCGATGTCGGTGCCGCCGCCGAGCTGTACCTTCATCAGCAGCTCGACCGGGTCGGACACGTCGGCGGTCAGGTCGACCACTGCCGTGTCGAAGGCCACGAGCCGCGTGCGCATGCCGGGCAACTGCCACAGGCAGGCGGCCATCACTGCGCTGTGGATCACCGAGTCGACCATCGAGCCGCTCTGGTCGATCAGCAGGATGATGTCCCACGGCTCGGCGTGCCGCTTCGTGCGGCTGATGAACACCGGCCGCTCCACGTAGAGCTTGCGGCGCTGCGGGTCGTAGCGGTGCAGGTTGGCGGCCAGCGTCTGCCTGAAGTCGAAGTTGCGCGCGACCTTCATGCGCGAGCGGCGGCGCCGGTCGCGGCTGCCGCTGAAGGCCTGGCGCACTTCGGTGGCGAGCTTTTCCATGATGCGGCGCACCACCTCGGCCACCAGCTTGCGCGCGGCCGCGAGCACCTCGGGGTTCATCAGGTGCTTGGTGTGCAGCACTGCGCGCAGCAGAGATTCGGAGGGCTCGATGCGCTCGAGCACCTCGAGGTTGGTCACCACCTCGTCGATGCCGTAGCGCTCGACCGCGTCCCGCTCCAGCCGCTCGATCACTTCCTTCGGAAAGAGCGTGTGGATGGTGTTGATCCAGTCCGGCGTGCTGAGTGCCGAGGGGCCCAGGCCCGCGCTGCGTTCGCCACGGCTCGCGCGGTCGCTGTCGCGGCCGTAGAGCCAGTCGAGCGCGGCATCGGCGGCCTGCGCCTCGGCGCTCAGGCCCCCGCAGGCCGATTCGGCCGGGTCGCCCAGCAGCAGGCGCCAGCGCTGCAGCGGATCGGGAAAGTCGAGGCTCATGGGCGGGGGGCTTCCTCTGTGTCTTCGAGCGCCACGCCCCAGGCCGCGAGGCGCGCAAGCACCGCGTCTTCCACGCGGCGTGCCTCGGCCAGCTGTTCGGGTGCAGCCTCTCCCGCATGGTGGGCGGTGAGCGTGCGGCGCGAGAGGTGCGTGGCGTCGTGCAGCGCCAGCACCTGGTCGGCCAGCAGCCCGCGTTCCTGCGGCGGCAGCCAGGCGAAGGCGGCGCGCAGGCTGGGCATGGCGCGCACGAAGTCGGCGTTGTCCAGGGCCTGCACGGTACGGTCCATTCCGGCGACGAAAGCGGGTTCGGACGCGAGCACTTCGCGCGCCAGCGCCAGCAGCCCGGTGAGCGCATCGCCGAGCACGGGGGCGGGGAGAGAGTGCAGCAGTTGCATCGCCTCGGCCACGCCGTGATCGTCGTGCGTTTGCGCGTTGGCGGCGCGTCCGGCCAGGCTCAGCGTGGCACCGAGCGCCGCGCCGCGGCTCACCGCAGCGGCGCTGGCGTCGGCGGCCTTGCGCTGCCACACGGCGAGCGCGCGGGCCGGCTCCACGTCGAGCAGCGACGGCGCGTGCGCGTTGTGCGCATGGTCCTGCGCGTGGGCCAGCACGTCGGCCACGATCCGCCGCAGCGCAAGATGGCCTTCGAGGTGGGCCTGCATGTCGGCCGGTGCGATGTCCGCGGGCGGCTCCAGCAGCCACAGCGCGCGGTCGACACCCGATTCGATCACCACGCGCAGCACGGGCGCATCGGCCATGCCCAGCATCTGGCCGTGCCGCAGCAGCGTGTGCAGCACCGACAGCGCGGGGCCGAGCGCCTCGAAGCGCGGCTCGTTCGCAACGGCGCCCTGCAGTTCGCGCAGCAGTGCATCGCTGAGCGCCGACAGCCCCGCCCACGCGGCCTGGTTGAGGCCGTCGGCGAGCGGGCCAATGCGGCCGTGGGCCTGGCGCAGATCGTCTTCGAGCCGGGCGCGCGCCGCGTCGTGCAGGCTTGCGCCCCAGGCGCCGGCCTCGATCATCGCGGCCTGCTGCTCGAGCGGTTCGCTCAGCGACCACAGTTCGGTGCGCTCGCCCGACATCGCGAGCTTCGGCCCTTGGGTGCGGCGCACGCCGGGCAGCCGCAGGATAGCCAGGCGGTGCAGCACGCGGCTTTTCGCGCGGTCGGCTTCGAGCAGCAGGTCGAGCTTGATCTGGCCGCGCAGCACGATGCCGTGCGCCGCGAGTTCGGCCTGCACCGCGGCCACCAGCGGCGGCTGCGGTGTGCCGGGCGCCAACTGTCCGACGGTGTCGCCGGCCAGCACGTCCATCGCCTGCACCAGCACGGGATCGGTGCCGGGGCGGATCGCGCCGCGGTAGGTCCAGGGCAGCGGCGCGTCGAGCGCGTCCTTCACGAGCGCACCGGCCAGTGCGTCGAGCCAGTCGGAGCGCAGCGGCTTCTCGTGGCCGCGCAAGCGCGCGAGGCCCTGTGCGCGCAGGTGCACGGCCATCAGGTCGGCGGTGGAGGCGGGGAGTTTCTTCTCGCGCAGGCGCTGCATCACGTGCTGCAGCGCGCGGTGCGCGGCGCCTTCGGGGCCGTGGTCCCAGACCCACTGGTAGTAGGCGGGGGAGGGCATGCCCGAGGCATAGCCTGCGAAGGCGTCGAGGCGCTTGAAGGTGTAGGGCACGAGGTAGGAGCCGAATCGCAGCGCGGTGTCGGCGTCGCGCGTGTCTTCTTCGTCGGTGGATTCGAGCGAAGGCTGCGGCGTGGCGGGCAGCTCTGAGGGCATGCCTTGCCACACCCGCGCCAGTGCAGGCGCGTGATAGCCGCCGCACACCACCAGCGCCTGTGCGCGGCCCGGCTCGCCCGGCTGCGCCATCGCCCAGGCGATCCAGCGCGCCATCATGGCTTCGCGCGCCTGGTTGCCCTGCGAGCCGCGGTCTTCGCCGCGCAGGTGGTCGAAGTAGGTCGAGAGGCGCTGCGCCAGCTCGGCCGCATCGCAGCCGTCCTCGAACAGGTGGTCCCACAGCGCATCACGGCCCTGCACCGAGAGCTTCTCCGTCAGTGCGCGCTCGTAGGCTTCGGCGCGTTCCTCGTGCTCGTGGTCGGCCACGTCGGCATAGCGGTTCTCCATGCGCGAGAAGGCGTCGTGCCAGGCCGGCAGGTCGATGAAGCGCACCGCGGCGCCGACCTCGCGCGCGACCTGCAGCGCCTGCCACTCGGGCGAGTGCTCGGCAAAGGGCGACCACGAACCGCGGTGCGTGTCATCGCCCGAGAGATAGCTGTAGATCGCCACCGGCAGCCGGTGCGGCAGGTACAGCTCGTCGAGGCGTTCGTTGAAGTCGGCTGGGCCCTCGATCAGCACGTACGCGGGGCGCAGCGTGCGGATGCGCTCGGCCACCAGCCGCGCGCAGGCGGGGCTGTGGTGGCGCACGCCGACGATGTGAAGCGATTCGCTCATCCTCGTCACCGATGGCGCGCCAAGCGAAGCGAGGGCCCTTCGCGGAACACCGCGGAATCGGCTTTGCCGGGCCGCTGGTGTTGCCCCCTGCAAGGGGGTTGGCGAAGCGACACGGAGTGCGCGAAGCCTGGGGGTTTGCTCATGTCAGGGCAGGCGGTGGCGGGCGTCGTAGTACGCGCGCCAGTGCGAGCCGCTACGCTTCGCCGCCTTCTGCTCGAAGTAGCGCCGCAGCTTGGCGCGGTCGTCGGCGTTGTCCTTCACCACCGTGCCGGCGATGCAGTCGACCAGGTCGGCCGGCGAGCCCTCGCGCTGTTCGAGGAACCATGCGCGCACGCCGACCGCATGCGCCACGTTCACCGCCTCGGCGGTGGACATCACGGCGGTGAGCCGGTCCATCGCCGCGTCGCCCGCGTTGCCGTTGTCGCCCTTCACGGGTGCGCCGCGCAGGTCGCGGAAGGTGGACACCAGCAGCTCCAGCACGGGAGCGGGCACGGTCTTCGGAATGCCGCTCTGCGCGAGCAGCCGCGTGGACGATTCCTGCACCAGCGCCAGCTCGCGGTCGAAGTCGAGAATGGGGAACACCGTCTCGAAGTCGAAGCGCCGCTTCAGCGCCGCGCTCATCTCGTTGACGCCGCGGTCGCGCGTGTTGGCGGTGGCGATGATGTTGAAGCCCTCGCGCGCATAGAGCATGCCGTGCTCGCCCGACAGCTCGGGCACCGCCATCACGCGGTCCGACAGCATGCCCAGCAGGCAGTCCTGCACCTCCAGCGGCGCGCGTGTGATTTCCTCGAAGCGCACCACCTGGCCCTGCTGCATGCCGAGGTACAGCGGCGCCGGCACCATCGCGCGCGGGCTCGGGCCTTCGTTGATGAGCAGAGCGTAGTTCCAGCCGTACTTGATCTGGTCCTCGGTGATCGAGGCGCCGCCCTGGATGGTGAGCGTCGAGACGCCCGAGATGGCCGTGGCCAGCAGCTCCGACAGCATCGACTTCGCCGTGCCCGGCTCGCCCACCAGCATCAGCCCGCGGCCGGTGGCCAGGGTGACGAGCATGCGTTCGATGCTGGCCACGGGCGCGACGATCTTGGGTGCGATGCCGAGCGCCGCATCGCCAAGGATGAACGAGCGCGCGGCCTTCAGGCCCAGCACCCAGCCGGGCGGGCGCGGGTCGGTGTCCTGCGCCTGCAGCCGTGCGAGCTGTTCGGCGTAGAGGATCTCGGCCGGCGGGCGCTGCAGTTGCTGCGGCGCAGTGCCGGTGTCCTTGGTCGTGTTGTTGATGGCCATCTTTGATTCGGTCAGGTCAAGTTCGGGGAACACCGCGGAACCGGCTTTGCCGGGCCGCAGGTGTTGCCCCCTGCAAGGGGGTTGGCGAAGCGACACGAAGTGCGCGAAGACTGGGGGTGTACCTTATGCGGCCCGCAGGCCTTCCATGTCGCGGATGAGTTCGCTGGCGGAGATCGGGTCGAGCAGGTGCAGTGCCTCCGCATCCTGCATGTCGCCCCAGCCCGAGGGCTTGCCCACCTGCACCTGGCCCAGCTTCTGCTCGGGGTATTCGTCCACCATGCCGACGATGATGCCGGGGTCGAGGCTCAGCTCGATCACGCGGCTCGTGCCCAGCGGCTTGCTGAAGTACCAGATGCAGCCCGAGTCCTGCGCCTGGCCGCGCCGCCAGCCCTTGTTGGCCAGCCCCAGCACGCGGCCGGTGGGCACCTTGACGTCTTTCCAGCGCTCCAGCTTCAGGCTCTTCTTCTCCTCGTCGGACAGCGTGTAGACGTCGCGGCCGATCTGCGCGAAGGGCTGCAGCAGCTCGTAGTCGGCGAACACCTGGCCGAAGGCGGCGGCATCGGCGGCGGGCAGTTCCAGCGCGTGCGGCACGCCGATGCGGATGTTCTCGCCCACGGGCAGCTCGAACGGATCGTCTTCCGCCGTGGTGAAGCTGCCGTCTTCCGCCACGCGGAAGCAGGCCTGCAGCGTGCCGCCATAGCTGGCACCGTCTTCCACCGCGTACACGCCCCAGATCAGCCGCTGCACGATGTGGCGCACCAGCGGGTGCTCGACCAGGAAGGTGCGGAACACCTCGGGCGTCCAGCGGCGGCGCGCGCACATCGCCACCTCGAGGCGCAGCAACTGCTGGCTGGCGATGGTGCGCACGTCCTTCTTCAGCAGCTTGAAGCGCTCGACCGCTTCCTTGCCAAGTTCGGCGTCGTCGGTCTTCTTGGGCTTGGGCAGGTCGGGCAGGCGCGCGCCGTCGGTGCCGTCGGCGCCGGTCTCGCGCACATAAGGCTTGAGCGACTCGTCGAAGCCGACCTTGAAGGCGCGCGGACCGAAGTCCAGCAGCATCGTGCCCTGTTCGTCGAGGCCGAGGTCGGGCGCGAGCCGGTCCTCGAGTTCCTCGGTGCTGAGGCCGCGCGCCTCGGCGATGGCGTCGATCTTCTCGCGCGCCTTGTCCTGCAGGCCCTTGAACTTGACCTTCTGCGCGATGCCGTTGAGCAGCATCAGCGCGACGTCGCTGCCGATGGCGGCCAGCACGTCGAGCCCGGTCACGGCGCGCGCATGCGCGGCCTCGCCGGGCCAGGCGCGGATGAAGGGCGTGAGCTTGCGCGCGGTGTCGTCGTTGCCCAGCAGGCCGAGCGTGGTGAGTGCCCAGCCTTCCTTGCTGGGGCCGCCGGCTTCGAGCCAGGCGGTGAAGGCGTCCCAGGCGAACTCGGCCAGCGAGCCGGCATCGCAGGCGTCCTTGGCCACGGCGATGCCGCCGTAGATTTCCTCGTTGGTCGGAAAGGTCAGCATCTGGCCCAGATGGTCGAGCGCGTCGTCGGGCAGCGCCTTGCCGTTTCGCAGCACGGGCCGGCGCCAACCGCGCGGCTGCCAGAACTCGGGCAGCTTCGCGCGCCGGGTGGGAAAGCGGTCGAGCGGGCTTTCGTCGAGCACGGCGCGCAGCGCTTCCACCACTTCGGGCTTGCCGTAGCGGCCGGCCACGTCGAGCAGCAGTGCCTCGTGGCCGTTGGCCTGCAGCAGGCGCAGCGCCGAACCCGCGCAGTCGCGCGCCTCGCCGGCCTTGCCGAGCGCCGGCGCGATCAGGCCGGCTGCGCTGTGCTCGGGATACTTCAGCAGCCATTCGCGGCCTTCGGCGCGCAGCGTCTTGAGCTTGGCGAAGGCGCGCGCGGCCGGCGCGGCCAGCTCGACGGCGCCGTAGTTCAGGGCGTACGAGAGGTTGTCGGTGGGCTTGGATCGCACCATGGCCACCAGGCCGGGCAGCACCGCGAGGCCGTGGGTGGCCAGGATCAGGCCGATGTCGTCGCTTTCGGCCTCGCCCGCAACGGCGTTCCAGAACGGCACGCCGATCGCCGCCGGCAGCAGCGTAACGAAGCTCGCGTGGAAGTTGAACCAGTAGTAGCGGTCCTTCTTGCGCTCGGCCACCATCTCGCGCCAGCTGGCGACCAGCGCGCCGGCGTCGCCGGCCGCGACGGCCGCGGCGGCGGCCTTGGCGAATGGCACAAGGCTGTGCCTGCCCTTGTCGAAGCCCAGTTCGTCGAGCAGCACGTCGACGCTCTTGCGCGCGGCGTCGTGGCGACCCGTTTGCCATGAATTCATGCGCTGCGCGCTCTCGCGCTTGCCTTCGCCCCATCGCTCCACCGGTGCCAATGCCAGCGGCTCCAGCGCCAGCGTGCCGGCTGCCTTCTTCTGCACCTTGGCGAGCCAGGGCGGCGCGGCCAGCACGCCGGGCAGTTCGCTCGCATCGGCCACTTCGCTCGGGCCGGCCAGCAGCGCCAGCTGCCGGTCGATCACCGCCTGTGCACCCGCATCGAGCCAGGGCCGCAAGGCCGGCAGGGACGCGCCATGCGCGCGCAGCAGCCGCGTGAGTCCAGGCGTGACGAGGTTGGCGTCCTTGCCGCCGGCCGCGACGAGCCGCGACAGCGCGGGAATGGCCGCCATCGGCCAGCGGTCGACGGCCAGCGCCAGCCGCGCCAGCGCGCCCTTCGAACTGCCCGCCACGCGGGCCAGCGCCAGCACGGCTTCGGGCGTGCCGATGCAGGCCAGCGCGTCGCCCGCGTGGTCGTCCGCGGCGCCGCGCTCCAGCACCGGCACGGCATCCACGCCGCGCTCCTGCACCAGCGTGCTCGTCATGGAGCCGCTGCCCCAGAAGCCGCTCGAATAGCTCAGGCGGATCTTCGCGGCCAGCGCGATGGCGTCGGGGTCGGTGGCCGTCAGCAGCAGCCAGTGCATGGTCTCGGGCGTGTTCTTGTCGGCCGCCAGCGTGTGCACGAGCGCGTTGGAGATTTCGGGGGCGTCGGGCAGCAGCATTGCCAGCGCGGGCTGGCGGGCCGGGTGAACCTTGGGAAGGCCGGCCTCGATGCGGTCGCGGCAGTCCTGCCAGACCTCGGGGGCGGCCAGTGACAGATGCGCGCGCAGCGCCTGTTCGCCCGTTCCCAGCGGACCGTAGTAGGAGCTGCCCATCTGGCGGGCGACGGCGGCGCAGAAGCTGTACCGGCGCTTCTTCGTCGCCCGGTCGTAGGTGGACTGCACTTCGATCTGCTGGGCGGCCAGCAGGATGTCGATGGTGTCCGGCAGTCCGTACTGCTTGACGAGGTAGTGCACCACCACTTCGCCCATCTCGTTCGCGTTGTAGTTGCCGCCGGTGCCCAGCGCGAACGCCAGCAGCAGGGTGTCGGCCTCGGCGTCGGCCGCGGGGGTGGGCTGCGTGCCGCGGTCGATCACGCGCTGGGCAACCGCGCGCAAGGCCGCGTCGGTGGCGCTCGTGTCGACGTCGAGGTCGAGCTTGCGCCGCACAGGCAGCCAGGCTGCGGCGGGGCTCGGCGTTTCGTCGAAGGGCTTTGGCGGAAAGCGCCGCGAAGGGAAGGCTGCGCGCTGCATGTCGGGCGACAGCCGGATGGGCTTGCCGGCGGCGAGCCAGGGCGGCGCGTCGCCGTCCGCAGGCGGCAGTTCGGCGGCGGGCGCTGCCAGGGCCACGGACGACGCGGCCGATGCATTGGCGCCCAGCTCCTTGGCGATGGCCTGGGCGTTCTTGGCCGGCGTGCAGCTGGTGCCCCAGCCGTACAGCAGGCCCGTGGACTGAAGCCGCTTGAAGGCGAGCGCCGCACCTTGCTCGCTCACGCCATGCTGGCGCTTGAGCGTTGCGGTGGAGAGCGTGTCGCTGGAGGTCAGCGTGCCGGTCTCGATCTGCGCGCGCACGGTTTCGAACACGCGGTCGGCCTGGCTGTCGATGCCTTCGGTGGGGGCTGCAGCCTCTGCGCTCGCGGCGGCCTTCGCGGCGGGCGGGGCCGCAGTCTTTTCCGTTGCCGTCTCGGCCTTCGGCTTCGCCTCGGTCTTGCCGATGGCCGTGCCGGCGGCCACGCCCACTTCGGCGTAGCCCTTGCCCGTCTTCTCGGCCACCAGCTTGGTCAGCGCGGCGGCGGCCTTGGTGGCGTCGGCGAACGACTTGGTCTGGCTCTGGCCCGCGGTGCCGATGCGGCCCCAGCGGATGTTGAGTTCGGCGTCTACCTGCTCGACTTCCCAGAATTTGCTGGCGGTTCCCTCGATCAGTTCAAAGCGGCGCATGGAAAAAACATCCTCCTGTATGTTCGCCGCAGAGGATAAGGGGCCGGCGTGAAAGCTCGGCCCCGAGTAACGAGAAGATTTCGCTTCGCGCGTCGGTGGATACGAAAAAAATATTCACCTGCTTCGGGGTTGCCGATGGCGGCCCCGCAGCAGCGCCCGCCGGAGCGCCGCGCTCCGGAAGAAAAGATCAGACGAAGGGCCTGGCCTGCTGCTCCGCGCTGCCGGGCTCGGCGATGCGCCGGTGCTGCTCGGCCAGCCTGGGCGCCGGCATCACGCGCGACAGCGCCACCTGCATCTTGTTGCGCCATCCCGCGATCACGCCGCTTTCGCCGCGCATCATCGCCTCGAAGCCGGCCCGCGCCACCTCCGCCGGGTCGGCCTTGTCGCTCTGCTGGGCCACGCGCGTGTCGAGCATGTCGGCGCGCGCGAAGAAGTGGGTGTCGGTCACGCCCGGCATCAGGCAGGTGACCGAG
Source organism: Variovorax sp. Varisp85 (assembly GCF_047304045.1). Classification (NCBI taxonomy): domain Bacteria; kingdom Pseudomonadati; phylum Pseudomonadota; class Betaproteobacteria; order Burkholderiales; family Comamonadaceae; genus Variovorax; species Variovorax sp. Varisp85. The sequence continues at coordinate 21,413 of NZ_JBGLYN010000033.1, read as the reverse complement.
ACGCCGGTGCCCTTGAGCTCGTTGCGCAGAGCCATGGCGAACGAGTCGATGAAGGCCTTGCTGCCGTTGTAGACGGCCTGGAAGCTGCCCGGCTGGAACCCCGCGATCGACCCGGTGATCAGGATGCGCCCCTGCCCGGCCTCGCGCATGCCGCGGCCCACGCACTGCACGAGGTAGATGGTGCCGGTGATGTTGGTGTTGATGACGTGCTGCACGTCGTGGAAGTCCTGATCGAGGAAGCCGTGGCCCAGCCCGTGCCCGGCGTTGGCGAACAGTGCCGCGATCGGTCGGCCTTCGGTGGCGGCGAGCAGTGTGTCCACGCCGTCGCGGGTGGCGAAGTCGGCGCGCACCGCGGCCACATTGGCGCCGAGCACGCGCAGTTCGGTCTCGGCCTGTTCCAGCGGCTCGTCGGCACCGATCAACAGGTCGTGGCCGCGGCGCGCGGCCAGCAGCGCGAGCTGGAAGCCGATGCCGGACGAGGCGCCGGTCACCACGGCAAGGGGGCGGATGTCGTTGGGTTGCATGTCGGTCTCCTGATGAAGTGAATGAACCTTCTTGGACCACCCTAGGAACGCCGGCTTGCCGCACGCGTAGGAATCCGTCCCGACTGCCCGCCCGCCATGGCATGCGATTGCAGGCTTTTCCAGGGACAGCCGCTAGAACTCCGCCCCTTCGACCAGGAACCGCAGCCGCCGCACGCCCTGCCATTCGTCCGCATCGAGCCGGAACGCCAGCTTCACGCGCGGCGGCAGCGGCTCAGTGTGGCTGAACCAGATCGCGTCGATCGGCTGGCCCTGGTGCCTGAGTTTCAGCGACAGGTGCTTCTCGCCCACCAACCGCTGCGACACCACCTCCACCTCTTCGCTGAAGGTCGGCGGCGCGAAGCCCTGGCCCCACACCTCGCGGTGCAGCGTGTCGACGAGGTCGATGCGCATGTACTCGCGCGAGATCGGTCCGTCGGTCTCGATCTGCCGCGTGAGCGCGGCTTCGGCCAGCCATTCGCCGGCGACCTGCGCGAAGCCTTTCTCGAAGGTCTCGAAGTGCTCGCGCGCGACCGTGCAGCCGGCCGCCATCGCATGGCCGCCGAAGCGCAGCAGCACGCCCGGATGGCGCTTGGCCACGAGGTCGAGCGCATCGCGCAGGTGGAAGCCCGGAATCGATCGGCCCGAGCCTTTCAGCTCCTGCTCCTTGCCGGGCGCGCCGCTGGCGGCGAAGACGAAGGTCGGGCGGTGGAAGCGGTCCTTGATGCGCGAGGCCACGATGCCCACCACGCCTTCGTGGAAGCCCGCGTCGAACACGCTGATGGCCGGCGGCGGCGCTTCGATGCCCTCGCCATCGGTGGCGAACAGCGACTCTGCCAGCAGCAGCGCCTGGTCGCGCATGCCACCCTCGATGTCGCGCCGCTCGCGGTTGATGCCGTCGAGCATGCGCGCGAGTTCCTCGGCGCGGCCCGCGTCGTCGGTCAGCAGGCATTCGATGCCCAGCGTCATGTCGGCCAGCCGGCCGGCGGCATTGATGCGCGGGCCGAGTGCGAAACCGAAATCGAAGGTGGTGGCGACGCAGGCATTGCGGCCCGCGGCCTTGAACAAGGCGGCAACGCCGGCAGGCATCGCACCGGCGCGGATGCGGCGCAGGCCCTGTGCCACGAGGCGGCGGTTGTTGGCGTCGAGCTTCACCACGTCGGCCACGGTGCCGAGTGCGACCAGCGGCAGCAGCGCGTCGAGCTTGGGTTGCGGTTTGCCTGCCCCCCGGCTTGCCACTTCGTGTGCTTCGCCACCCCCCGAGGGGGAGGCTGGCCCGCCTTGGGGCGGCCCGGCGGCGGGCGCAGGCGTGTCGAACACACCACGCCTGCGCAACTCGGAGCGCAGCGCGAGCAGCACGTAGAACATCACGCCAACACCAGCAATGCTCTTGCTCTCGAATTCGCAGCCGGGCTGGTTCGGATTCACCAGCACGTCGGCCGACGGCAGCTCGGGGCCGGGCAGGTGGTGGTCGGTCACCAGCACCTGCAGGCCGCGCACCTTGGCGGCGGCCACGCCTTCGACGCTGGCGATGCCGTTGTCGACGGTGATCAGCATGTCGGCGCCGCTGTCGGCCACGCGCTCGGCGATGGGCGGCGTGAGCCCGTAGCCGTCGACCACGCGGTCGGGCACGAGGTAGCTCACGTGCTTCGCGCCCAGCAGGCGCAGGCCGCGCACGCCGACCGCGCAGGCGGTGGCGCCGTCGCAGTCGTAGTCGGCGACGATGCACAGGCGCTTGTCCTGCGCGATGGCGTCTGCCAGCAGCACCGCGGCCTCGTGCGTGCCGCGCAGCGTGTCGGGCGCCAGCAGGCGCGCGAGGCCGTCATCGAGTTCTTCCTTGGCACGCACGCCGCGGGCGGCGAACAGCCGCGCGAGCAGCGGGTGCACGCCGGCTTGCTCCAGCGCCCAGACGGTGCGTGGCGGGATCTCCCTGGCGATGATTTTCATAGCGACTCCAGCACGACCGATGCGCGCTTGCGGTCGAACAGGCTCCTGGCCCAGCCAGCCAGGCCGCGCGGCTGCACGGTGTAGCGCTGCGCCGCGCGGTCGCCGCACAGCGTGAGGGACACCTCGGCGCCACCCGTGTAGCCGGCCAGCAGCGAGGCGACCGGGCCTGCGTCCAGCGCATGCCAGGCGGCAGCCCAGCCCATGCCGTCGTCGCGCAGGGCGGTTTCGCGCAGTGCATCGCTCACTGCCGGCACGGCTGCGGGCGCAACCTCGTGCTTCAGTGCGCCGGTGCCGCTGAGCCAGAAGGAGTTGATCGGCGGCACGCCGCGTGCGGCGCGGTCGTCGTTCACGCGCTGGGTGTACAGCAGCATCTGCATTTCGTTCTGCAGCCGGCGCAGCGGCCGTGCCGAGTCGCCGAGCGGCGACCACTGCGAGATCGGGTAGCCTACTGCGCGGTCGAGGGAGGCAGTGGCCAGGCCGTCGAAGATGGGGGCGCGCGCCAGCCATCGGCCGGGTACGGGGGAGGGGTGCAGCGCGATGCCGTCTTCCTCGAAGAAGGGGCGCGCGGCTTGCAGCAGCGCGGCCGATTCGGCGGCGTCGATCTCGATGGCGGACGGATCGCCTAGCACCACGTCGTCGATGCCGACCTGCCAGTTGCACAGCGTGACGAGGCCCCAGCCTTCAGGGTCGTTGGGCGCGGCGATGCCCAGTTGCCGCGCTTCGAGCGCAGCCCAGGGAATGCAGCCGTCGGCCGCGGCGATGCCTGCTGCCCGGGCCAGCGCGCGTTCGTGCGGAGGCGAGCGAGTGCTTTCGTCCTGCGTGTCGGTATCGGTAAGCGTGAGCCGCGCCAGCAAGGTTTCGAGATTGGGGAGCCGCAAGGTGGGCAGCGCAGCGCGGCATGCAGGGGAACCGCGGCCGGCAAAGGGAATCAACAGGTGACGTGGGAGGGTTTCGGCCATCTCCCTATTGTCCGGGAAGCCCCAAGGGAATCCGGGATGCCACAATTCCGCCGATGACCTACCCCCTCGCTCCTCACTTCGTGTATTCGCTGCCCCCCGAGGGTGGGCAAATTCCCCTTGAGGCGGCTCGGCGGGGAATTTGATGCGACTTCCTTATGAACTGCAGCTCGGCTGGCGCTACACGCGCGCAGGCCGGGCGACGCGGCGCAACGGCTTCATCTCCTTCATCTCCGGTGTCTCGATGCTCGGCATCGCGCTGGGCGTGGCGGCGCTGATCATTGTGCTCAGTGTGATGAACGGCTTCCAGAAGGAAGTGCGCGACCGCATGCTCGGCGTGGTGTCGCACATCGAGATCTTCTCGCGCGACGGCCAGGCGCTGCAGGGCCTCGACACGATCACGGCCGCTGCCCGCAAGAACCCCGAGGTGGTCGGCGCAGCGCCCTTCATCAACACGCAGGCGCTCATTGCGCGCGGCGAGGACATGAAGGGCACCATCGTGCGCGGCATCGATCCCAAGCTCGAACCCGAAGTCACCGACATCAACGGCATCGCCTCCAAGGGCACCTTCGACAAGCTGGTGCCGGGCGAATTCGGCATCGTGCTCGGCGCGGAGCTGGCGCGTTCGCTCTTCGTGCAGCCGGGCGACCAGGTCACGCTGGTGGCGCCGGGCGGGCAGGTCACGCCGGCGGGCGTGGTGCCGCGCCTGAAGCAGTTCACCGTGGTCGGCACCTTCGACTCGGGCCACTACGAATACGACTCGGCGCTCGCCATGGTCCACGAGCAGGACGCTGCCAAGGTGTTCCGCCTCGAAGGGCCCACGGGCATCCGCCTGAAGCTCAAGAACCTCAACGAGGCGCGCGACGTGGCCGACCAGCTGGCCGTGACGCTGCCGGGCGAGTTCCTCATCCGCGACTGGACGCGCCAGAACAAGACCTGGTTCGCGGCCGTGCAGGTCGAAAAACGCATGATGTTCATCATCCTCACGCTGATCGTGGCAGTGGCGGCCTTCAACCTCGTCTCCACGCTCGTGATGACCGTGACCGACAAGCGCGCCGACATCGCCATCCTGCGCACGCTGGGCAGCTCGCCGCGCAGCATCATGGGCATCTTCGTGGTGCAGGGCGCGATGGTGGGCGTGATCGGCACCGTGGCCGGCCTGCTGCTGGGCCTGGGCATCGCCTACAACATCGACGTGATCGTGCCCTTCCTGGAGCAGCTGTTCCACGCGAGCTTCCTGCCGAAGGACATCTACCTGATCAGCAAGATGCCGAGCGATCCGCAGCAAAGCGACATCGTGCCGATCGCGATCATTTCCCTGGTGCTGGCCTTCGTCGCCACGCTGTACCCGAGCTGGCGCGCCAGCCGCGTGAACCCGGCCGAGGCGCTGCGCTATGAGTGAACCGACCCCCACGCTCGGCACTGTCGTGACCTCGCTGCCCTCCGAGGGGGCCGCTATTGGCTTGGGGCGGTCCGGCGCCAACAGTGTCGTTCTGAAGGCCCGCGGCCTCACCAAGCGGTTCCACGAGGGCAGGCTCGACCTGACCGTGCTGCACGGCGTGGACCTCGACGTGCACGCAGGCGAAACACTGGCCATCGTCGGCGCCTCGGGCTCCGGCAAGAGCACGCTGCTGCACCTGATGGGCGGGCTCGATGCGCCCACGACGGGCAAGGTCGAGCTGCTCGGCCAGGACATCGCGCACGCCGACGCGGCAGAGCAGGGGCGGCTGCGCAACCAGCACCTGGGCTTCGTCTACCAGTTCCATCACCTGCTGCCCGAGTTCAGCGCGCTCGACAACGTGGCCATGCCGCTGAAGATCCGCCGCGTGGAGCCGCATGCGGCCGCGCAGTCGGCGGCGAAGATTCTCGAAAGCGTGGGCCTGGGCCAGCGTTTGCATCACCGTCCGGCCGAGCTGTCGGGCGGAGAGCGCCAGCGCGTGGCGATCGCGCGTGCGCTGGTCACGCAGCCGGCCTGCGTGCTGGCCGACGAGCCCACCGGCAACCTCGACCGCAGCACGGCGGACACGGTGTTCGCGCTGATGCTCGACCTCGCGCACCGGCATCGCACGGCGTTCGTGATGGTCACGCACGACCAGGACCTGGCGAAGCGCTGCGACCGGGTGCTGCAGTTAGTGGCGGGGCGGCTGGCGGGGTGATTCGGGCCGGCCTGGCACGACCGGCCCAATGCCGCGAAACTGGGGCTTGTCCGTCAAGACAGCCCGACAGTCCAAAACCACAGGAGCCTGCTTCATGCTGCCCATGTTCTCAATGGAATCCGAAGACGACACCAAGCCCGCGGCCACCGCCGAGCCGCGCAACTCCTACCTGGAGGAGAAGGCGTTCAAGTCGCGCACGCTGCTGATCTTCGGCACCGTCACCGACTCGGTGGCCGCCGACGTGACGCGCCGGCTCATTGCGCTCGATGCCGACAGCGCCGACAAGCCCATCGACATCCTCGTGAGCTCGCCCGGCGGCCACCTGGAGTCGGGCGATGCCATCCACGACATCGTGCGTTTCATCAGCGCGCCGGTGAACATGATCGGCACCGGCTGGGTCGGCAGCGCGGCCACGCACCTGTTCCTGGCCGCGCCGCGCGAGCGGCGCGTGTGCCTGCCCAACACGCGCTTCCTGATCCACCAGCCCAGTGGCGGCGCGGGCGGGCAGGCAACGGACATCGCGATCCAGGCGCAGGAAATCATCAAGGCCCGCCAGCGCATCGCGCACGAGATCGCGCGCGAAACCGGCAAGCCCATCGACGTGGTGCTGGCCGACATCGAGCGCGACCGCTGGCTGTCGGCCGCGGAGGCCGTGGAGTACGGCCTGGTCTCGCGCATCATCCAGCGCAAGACCGAGTTGAAGGGCTGAAGTCCGCTCCCGCGTCCTCAGGCCTTCGGCTTGTAGGCCACCACGTCGATCTCGACCTTGGCGTCGACCATCAGCCGCGCCTCGGTGGTCGAGCGCGCCGGCTTGTTCTCGCCGAAGTAGCCCATGTAGATGCGGTTGAAGGCACCAAAGTCGCGCGCGTCCTGCAGCCAGACAGTGCTCTTGCACACGTCGTCGAGCGTGGCGCCGGCCAGCGCGAGCACGGTCTTGAGGTTTTCCATCACCTGGCGCGTCTGCGCCTCGATGCCGCCCACCACGATCTCGCCATCCTTGTTCGCCGGCACCTGGCCCGACACGTAGATGAAGTCGCCGGCGCGCACGGCCGGGGAGAAGGGGCGGGCCTGGCGGTCGGACGCGACGGGCGGGGCGCCGAGGTATTCGAGGGGCATGGAGACTCCTGAAAGGTGAAGAGTAGTGAAGGAAGGAGAGCCGCGAGTATCGCGCTCAATCTGAAAATCTCTTTCAGAACAACCCTTGATCGAGGGTTAACACGGATGATTTGGCATGAATACTGCTTCAAAGTCCAAGCCGAAGAGAAATTTTCTTTCACAAACTCGCACGCCCCATGAAGGAGTTCCCCATGCCCCACGTCGGTCCTGTTGCCCAGCGCCTGCCCAAGCTGTCGAAGCGCAGCCTGCTGGGAGCTTCCCTGCTCGCGATGCTGTGCGCCGCGCTGCCCCATCAGCAGGTCCACGCCCAGGGCCCGCGCAACTTCGCCACGCTGGCGATGGTGGCCGAGCCGCAGACGCTCGACCCGATGGCCTCCACGGCCGACCTGGTCGGAACCATCATGCAGCACGTGTACGAGACGCTCTACACCTTCGACGCCAAGTGGAACGTGGTTCCGATGCTGGCCGAAGGCATGCCGAAGATCTCGGCCGACGGCAAGACCTACGCCATCACCCTGCGCAAGGGCGTGATGCTGCACAACGGGCGCGAACTCAACGCCGACGACGTGGTGGCCAGCCTGCAGCGCTGGATGGACCAGTCGCCGCGCGGCAAGGCCGTGGGCAAGGAGGTCGCCAGCCTCAAGGCCAAGGGCCCGCTGGCGGTCGAAGTCGTGCTGAAGGAGCCTTATGCACCGCTGCTGTCGCAGCTCGCGCTGCCCAGCGGCATGGCCGCGATCATGGCCAAGGATTCCATCGCCTCGCCGCTGAAGGACTTCGTCGGCACCGGCCCCTACAAGTTCAAGGAACGCCGCCCCGACCAGTTCGTGCTGCTCACGCGCTTCGACAAGTACAGCGCGCGCAAGGAACCGGCGAGCGGCTATGGCGGCAAGCGCGAAGCGGCGATCGAGGAACTGCGCTTCGTGCCCGTGCCCAACGCCAGCACGCGTGTCGAAGGCGCGCTGGCCGGCCAGTACGACTTTGCCGACCTGCTGCCGGTGGAAGCGCTGCCGCGCCTGGAGAAGTCGGGCGGCAAGACGGTGCCGATCATGACGCCGTCGTTCGGCTTCCCGTACCTCGTGCTCAACACCAAGGAAGGCGTGGCCGCCAGCCAGCCGGTGCGCCAGGCGATCCAGACCGCGCTCGGCGAAGGCGAGATGCTCGCGGCCGGCTTCGGCGACACGCGCTTCTTCGTGGCCGAAGGCAACCATTTCCCGAAGGGCTCGCCGTTCTATTCGGCGGCCGGTGCCGACCAGTACAACCAGCGCAACGCCGCCAAGGCGAAGGAGGCCGCGGCCAAGGCCGGCTACAAGGGCGAGCCGATCCGCGTAATCACCAGCCGCCAGTACGACTTCCACTACAACATGGCGCTGCTGATGGCCGAGCAGCTCAAGCGTGCCGGCTTCAAGGTCGACCTGAACGTGGTCGACTGGGCCACGCTGGTGCAGCGCCGCAACGACCCCAAGCTGTGGGACATCTACGTCACACATTCGGGCCAGTTCCCCGAGCCGATGCTCTCGCCGCCGCAGCTCGGCGACGGCGCACCCGGCTGGTGGGACACGCCCGCCAAGAAGACGGCACTGCAGGCCTTCAACGTCGAGAGCGACCCTGCCAAGCGCGGCGCACTGTGGGGCAAGGTGCAGCAGGTGGTCTACGACGAGGTGCCGTACATCAATGTTGGCAAGTTCAACGGCCTGTCGGCAAAGAGCCCGGCGCTGGACAACTACCAGCCCGCGACCTGGCCGTTCTTCTGGAATGCCCGGATCAAGTAAGTAACGAGGCCGTTGAAGCAATAACCGCCCCATGATCCGCTACATCGCTTCCCGCGCCGCAGGCATGCTCGTCGTGCTCGCCATCGTGGCCGTGCTCGTCTTCGTGCTCACGCGCGCCGCATCGGGCGACCCGGTCTCGGTGCTGCTGGGCGACCAGGCCACCGCGGCCGACATCGCCCGCGTGCAGAAGGAGTACGGCCTCGACAAGCCGCTGCCCGTGCAGTTCGGCTACTGGCTGCGCGAGGTGCTGCAGGGCAATCTCGGCACCTCGATCTTCCTGCAGCGTCCCGTGACGCAGGCGCTGTGGGAGCGCTCCGAACCCACCACGCTGCTCGCGCTGATGGCCGTGGCCATCGCCGCGCTGATCGGCGTGCCCTGCGGCATCGTCTCGGCCGTGTTCCGCGGGCGCGTGGTCGACCAGCTGTTCACCGGCATCGCGATGCTGGGCGCGAGCATTCCGAGTTTCTGGCTGGGCATCGTGCTGATCCAGATCTTCGCGGTGTCGTTCGGCTGGTTCCCGGTGTCGGGCTACGGCGCGCCCGATGCGGCGCTGGCCGAGCGGCTGCACGCGCTGGTGCTGCCGGCCACGGTGCTGGGCCTCTTGAACTCGGCGCTCATCATCCGCTTCACGCGCGCCTCGATGCTCGACGTGCTCGGCGAAGACTATGTGCGCACGGCGCGCTCCAAGGGCCTGAGCGAAAGCACGGTGGTGCTCAAGCATGCGCTGCGCAATGCGCTGGTGCCCATCGTAACGGTGATCGGCCTCACGGTCGCGCTGATGATCGGCGGCGCCGTCATCACCGAGACCGTGTTCGGCCTGCCCGGCGTGGGCAACCTGGTGGTCAGCGCCGTGCTGCGGCGCGACTACCCGGTCATTCAAGGTGCATTGCTCGTGATCGCCGCGATCTATGTGCTCATCAATTTCTCGATCGACCTGCTGTACGCAGTGGTCGATCCGCGCGTGAAGGTCTGAGCGATGCGCATGCCTCGAATGCTCCGCCAGCTGATGCATCGCCGCATCGTGATGGTTTCCGCTCTGGTGCTGCTGGTGATCGCCATCCTGGCGATCGGCGCTCCGCTGTTCGCCTCCATCGATCCCAACGACACGGCGGTGCTGCAGCGCCTGAAGGCGCCGAGCGCCGAGCACCTGCTCGGCACCGACGAACTGGGCCGCGACCTGTATTCGCGCATCGTGCACGGCGCGCGCTACTCGCTGGCCATCGCTGCGCTCACGGCGCTGGGTGCCGTTATCGCCGGCACGGTGCTGGGCCTGATGGCCGGCTTCTTCCGCCGGCTCGACGCGCCGCTGATGCGCGTGGTCGACGCGATGATGTCCTTCCCCGACATCCTGCTGGCCATTGCGCTGGTGGCGATCCTCGGGCCGTCGCTCATCAACACGGTGCTTGCGCTGGTGCTGGTCTACACGCCGCGTGTGGCGCGGGTGGTGCGGGCCTCGACGCTGGTGGTGCGCGAACTGCTGTTTGTCGAAGCGGTGCGTGCGCTGGGTGTGCGCACCTCGCGCATCCTGTGGCGGCACATCTTGCCGAACCTGATGTCGCCGATCCTGGTGCAGGTGTCGTTCATCTTCGCCTACGCCATCCTGGCCGAAGCGGGTCTGTCGTTCCTCGGCGTCGGCGTGCCGCCCGAGATTCCGACCTGGGGCACGATGGTCGCGGGCAGCCAGCAGTACGCGCACCAGGCCTTCTGGGTGGTGCTGTTCCCGGGGCTTGCGATCATCTTCACGGCGCTGTCGCTGCAACTGCTGGGCGACGGTGTGCGCGACCTGCTCGACCCGAAGCTCAAGAAGACATCGTGATGACGAACGCCAATCAAACACCACGTCTCACGGTCAGCAACCTGAGCACCAGCTTCCCCACCGAAGACGGCCTCGTGCGTTCGGTGGCCGACGTGAGCTTCTCCATCCAGCCCGGCAAGACCACCGCGCTGGTCGGCGAATCGGGCTCGGGCAAGTCGGTGACCAGCCTCACGCTGATGCGCCTTCTGCCCAAGACCGCGAACGCGCAGGTCAGCGGCAGCGCCGCGTTCGTGACGCGCGAAGGCAAGACGCTCGACCTGCTGCAGATCGGCGAACGCGAGATGCGGTCGCTGCGCGGCAACCAGCTGTCGATGATCTTCCAGGAGCCGATGACCAGCCTGAACCCGGTGTTCACCATCGGCGAACAGATCGCCGAGAGCGTGCGCCTGCACAAGGGCCTCGATCGCAAGGCTGCTTTGGCGCATGCGCTGCGCATGCTCGAATTGGTCGAGATCCCGGCCGCAGCGCAGCGCATCCACGAGTACCCGCACCAGCTTTCGGGCGGCATGCGCCAGCGCGTGATGATCGCGCTGGCCATGGCCTGCGACCCGACGCTGCTGATCGCCGACGAGCCCACCACCGCGCTCGACGTGACCATCCAGGCGCAGATCCTCGAACTCATGCGCCGGCTGCAAGCCGAAACGGGCATGAGCATCCTGTTCATCACGCACAACCTTGGCGTGGTCGCGCACCATGCCGACGACGTGGTGGTGCTGTATGCGGGCCGCGTGGTCGAGAGCGCGCCCGTGCGGCCGCTGTTCGCGCAGCCCGAGCATCCGTATACGCAGGGCCTGCTGGCCTGCCTGCCGGGCAAGGCGCGGCTGCCGGGGCAGCCCAAGCCGAAGCGGCTGTTCGCGATTCGCGGGCAGGTGTCGAGCCCACTCGCGCCGCCGCCCGGCTGCGCCTTCGAGCCGCGCTGCGACCTCGCGCTGCCCGAATGCCGCAGCGCAATGCCGCCGCTGATCGAAACACACCACGGCCGCCAGGCCCGCTGCATCCGCGTGCAGCCAGCGCAACCCCTGAAGAGGGTCGCATGAGAAGCGCACTGCCTGGCGTGTTGCTCCTTCCCCTTCCGGGGGAAGGCTGGGATGGGGGCAAGCGGCGTTTGTTCGGCGCAGTGCTTCATCCAGTGCCGTCGTGCCCCCACCCCAACCCTCCCCCGGAAGGGGAGGGAGCCAATACAAAACACCCACGATGACCACCGCCGTCCCCCTCATCGAAGTCCGCGGACTCAAGAAGTACTTCGGCAGCAGCGATCGCCCCGTGCGCGCGGTCGACGACGTGTCGTTCGCGATCCGGCCCGGCGAGACGCTGGGCCTCGTCGGCGAATCGGGCTCGGGCAAGAGCACCATCGGCCGCACCGTGCTGCGCCTGCTCGAACGCACGAGCGGCCAGGTGCTGTACCGCGGCGACGACATCGGCACGCTGACGGGCGAACGCATGCGCAAGCTGCGCAGCAAGCTGCAGATCATCTTCCAGGACCCGTATGCCAGCCTGAACCCCAAGATGCGCATCAGCGCCATCCTCGGCGAGGCGCTGTCCACGCACGGCCTGCACAAGGGTGCGGCCGCACGCGACAAGCGCATTGCCGAACTGCTCGAAACCGTGGGCCTGCGCGCCGAGCATGCGAGCCGCTTTCCGCACGAGTTCTCGGGTGGGCAGCGCCAGCGCATCGGCGTGGCGCGCGCTCTCGCGGTGGAGCCCGAATTCATCGTGGCCGACGAGCCGCTGTCGGCGCTCGACGTGTCGATCCAGTCGCAGGTCATCAACCTGCTGGCCGACCTGCGCGAGCGGCTGGGCCTGACGATGCTCTTCATCTCGCACGACCTCGACGTGGTCGAGTACCTGTGCGACCGCGTGGTGGTGCTGTACCTCGGCAAGGTGATGGAAGTCGCCACCACCGACGAGTTGTTCGCCCGACCCTCGCACCCCTACACCCAGGCGCTGCTGGCCGCGAGCCCGAAGCCCGACCCGGAGGTCGCGACCGGGCGCATCGCGCTGAAGGGCGACATTCCCAGCCCCATCTCGCCGCCCTCGGGCTGCGTGTTCCGCACGCGCTGTCCGCACGCCATCGAGGCCTGTGCGCAAACGGTGCCGCCGCTCGACGAGATTTCCGCCGGACACTACAGCGCCTGCATCCGCAAGGAATTGCTCTCCAACATTGCCGCACGACCATGACCGATACCGCCACCACCGATTTCAACGACCCGCTGCTGAGCAGCATTTTCAAGGGCTACCCGCGCACGCAGCCGCCGCGCCGCCGCAGCGAGATCGGCGCCGCCGGCTGGAACGTGCTGGCCGGCGACCTGCCGCTGCCGCTGGCCGTGCTCAAGCGCGAGGCGCTCGAGCACAACCTCGCGTGGATGCAGTCGCGCGTGCGCGAATGGGGCATCGACCTCGCACCGCACGGCAAGACCACCATGTCGCCGCAGCTGTTCCAGCGCCAGCTCGACGCCGGCGCCTGGGGTCTGACCTTCGCGACCGTCACGCAGCTTGCCGTGGGCGTGGCGGCCGGCGCGCGCCGCACGCTCATCGCCAACCAGGTGGTGAGCGACGAAGACCTCGCGGGCATCCAGCTGCTGCTGGCCGACCATGCCGACCTGCGCATCGTGTTCCTGGTCGATTCGCTGGCGCAGCTCGCGCTGATCGAGGACTGGTCATCGCGCCATCCCGCGAGCGAGCCTTTCGAGGTGATGATCGAGATCGGCGTCGACGGTGCACGCACCGGCTGCCGCACGCATGAAGAAGCCGTCACGCTGGCCACGCGGCTGCGCGCCAGCAGCGCCGCGAAGCTCGTCGGCATCGAGACCTACGAAGGGCAGGGCGCGACCGGCGCCAGCGAGCCCGACACGGCCTACGCCAAAACGTTGATGGACCGCGTGGAAGCCGTCGCCCGTCATTGCGACACCGAAAAACTTTTCGAGACCGACGAGGTGCTGGTGTCCGCAGGCGGCTCGGCCATCTTCGACCTCGTGGCCGGGCGTCTCAAGCCCGCGCTCGGCGCGCCGGTGCGCGGTCTGCTGCGCTCGGGCTGCTACGTCACGCACGACCACGGCTTCTACAAGCGCATGGTCAGCGCGGTGGACGAGCGCCTGGGCTGCGGCTGCGGCGAAAGCCTGGTGCCGGCGATGGAGGTCTGGGCCACGGTGCAGTCGCGCCCCGAGCCCGGCCTCGCGATCCTTGCCGTGGGCAAGCGCGACATCTCCTTCGACCTGTCGCTACCCGTGCCCATCGCACGTGCCGCGCGCGGCGTGCTGCAGCCACAGGCCGTGCCCGCCGGCTGGAAGATCACCGCACTCAACGACCAGCATGCCTACCTGCGCTGGGACGCGGGCGAGGACGCCGAGGCGCCCAAGGTCGGCGACCGCGTCGGCCTCGGCATTTCGCACCCCTGCACGACCTTCGACAAATGGCACTGGATGCCTGTCGTCGAACAGGACTACCGTGTGAGCGACGCTGTCGCCATGCACTTCTGAACACGCACCGATGACTCCTTCCCTGCTTCAGAAAATCGGCGAGATCCGCAGCGACGCCCCGGCGACGCGGCGCGCGATTCTCGACCTGATCCTCGAAGACCCCGACCGCGTGCTCGAGGAAAGCTTCGAGCAGCTGGCCGAACGCTCGCGCAGCTCGGTGCCGACCATCATGCGCACCTGCCGCGACCTCGGTTTTGCCGGGCTGCGCGAGTTCAAGCTCGCGCTCGCGCAGGAACTGGCGCTGGGCGGCTCGCCGCTGCACCGCCGCGTCAACATCGAGGATGCGGCCGACGAAGTGGTGGGCAAGATCGCGCGCAGCGCGGCGGCCTCGGTCTCGGGCGTGCGCGGCCAGCTCGACATGCAGGTGCTCGACGGTGCAGTGGCCGCCATCGCGGCCGCGCCGCACGTCGACCTGTATGGCGCGGGCGCCACCTCATGGTTCATGGCCAACGACCTGCAGGCCCGGCTATTCCGCCTCGGCCTGTCGGCCAACGCCTGGGCCGACTATCACCTGCAGCAGGTGGCCGGCGCGGCGCAGCGCCCGGGCGGCGTGGTCATCGCCATCTCGCACGTGGGCGGCATGCCCTCGCTGCTCGACGCGGTGGACATCGCGCGCGGGCAGGGTGCCAAGGTGGTCGCGATCACCCGGCCCGGCACGGCGCTGGCGGCCAAGGCCGACTTTCTGCTCGGACTCTCGGTGCCGGACGACGCGGTAATGCACGTGGGCATCGACGCCTACCTGACGCACCTCACGGCCATCGAGATCCTCACCGTGCTCGTGGCCCAGCGCCGCGGCGAGCCCGCAGTGCAGCGCCTGCAGCGCGCGCGCGAGGCCTTCCAGCGCCATGGCATCGACGCCACCACGCATCCGCTGCAGAGCTGGGATGGCGGCGGCATCAGCGGCGGAGGGCGAGCATCGTGAGCCAGGACTCCAAAGCCATCCTGCTCGAGGCCGGCCTCGTGGTCGACGGCTCGGGCGGCCCCTCGTGGCCCGGCGACGTGCTGCTGCAGGGCGACCGCATCGTCGCGCTCGGCGAAGGCCTGCGCGGGCGGCTGCCCGACGGCCTCGCGCTGGCCGACGTCGAGATCGTCGACTGCCGCGCCAAGGTCATCGCGCCCGGCTTCATCGACGCGCACACGCACGACGACGCCATCGTGCTGCGCGACCCGCTGTGCCTGCCCAAGGTGTCGCAGGGCATCACCACGGTGGTGACGGGCAACTGCGGCATTTCGCTCGCACCGTACCGCACGCCGCAATCGAAGCCGCCTCTTACGCTGCTGGGCGCCGATTCGTTCAAGCACGCGACCATGGCGGAATACCGCGCGGCCGTCGATGCGACGCAGCCCGCGCTCAACGTGGCCGCACTGGTCGGCCACACCACGCTGCGTTTCGCGACCATGCAGGCGCTGGACCGTCCCGCCAGCGCCGACGAACTGGCGCGCATGGAAGCGCTGCTCGACAGTTGCATGGCCGACGGAGCGCACGGCATGTCGTCGGGCCTGTTCTACGAAGAAGCCTTTGCCGCGCCCGCCGAGGAGGTGACGGCGTTGGCGCGCGTCGTGGCCCGCCACGGCGGCGTCTACGCCACGCACCTGCGCAGCGAGATGCAGCAGATCATCGAGGCGCTGCACGAGGCCGGCGACTCGGCCTTCAGCGCCGGCGTGCCGCTCGTCATCTCGCACCACAAGTGCGCCGGGCCGGCCAACTGGGGCCGTACCAGGGAAACCCTGCCGCTGATCGAGTCGCTGGCGCAGCGCCAGAAGATCGCGATGGACGTCTACCCCTATGTGGCCGGCTCGACCGTGCTGCGCGAGGACCTGGTCGACGGCGTGATCGACGTGCTGCTCACCTGGTCCGACCCGCATCCCGAGATGATGGGCCGGCTCATTTCCGACATCGCGCGCGAATGGGGCACCACCGAGCAGGAGGCCTGCCTGCGCCTGAAACCGGGCGGCGCCTGCTATTTCCAGATGCAGGAGGAAGACGTGGAGCGCGTCATCGCGCACCCGCTCACCATGATCGGCAGCGACGGCCTGCCGCACGACCGCCATCCGCATCCTCGCCTCTGGGGCGCCTTTCCGCGCGTTTTTGCACGCTATTGGCGCCAACGCCGCCTTTTCACACTTGAACAGGCAGTGCACAAGATGACCGGCATGACGGCGCGCAACCTGCGCATTGCCGAGCGCGGCCTGCTGCGCCCGGGCGCCATGGCCGACGTGGTGGTATTCGACCCCGAGACCATCGCCGACACCGCCACCTATGAGCAGCCGCACGGTGTGAGCCTGGGCGTGGAACGGGTGTTCGTGAACGGCGTGCTGGCCTATCGGGGCGGCGAGGCCGAAGCCCGGGTGCTTGCGCGGGCGGGCCGGATGCTGGCGCGGGGGGCCTGAAGAGCGGGGCGGGGCGCCATATCTGGCCGGGAATAACCTCAAGACCTCTAAAGTTCTAACACTCTCGGCAAAAATCAGTCAAACTTGTACATCTTATTGGCCGTCGAATTCCGACAGGAGCAAAGATGGACAAGGACGCTGAAGGCCTTGGTGCTGATTTCGAGCTGTGGCAGCAGCTCACGGACGACTACGAAGCCGCGTTGGGCGCCCTGGCCCGGGGCGAGCCGGGCGCGCGAGAGCGGGTGGTCCGGTTGTCGTTGGCACTTCAGCAACTGCATCCGGACCTCTCCCCCGTCGACCACGACTGCTGAGGCGCCGCACAAGATCGGCAAGCTCAGTCCCGCGCCGGCTCCTCTTCCGCCTGTGCCTGGAACATGCGAGTGAAATCGCAGCACGCCTGCGCCAGCATCACGATGGACGAGGTGAGCGCGCTGCGGTGCTCGCCCTTGTGCATCGCCACGTAGCGCACCACGGGCAGGGCTGGCGCCACATCGATCACCGTCAGCATGCCGGCCGCCACCAGCGGCTGCAGGCATTGGCGCGGCAGGTAGCTCACGCCCAGTCCCGACACAGTGAGCCCGGTCAGCGCCACCAGGTTGCTCACCACGATCACGTTGGCGGGCTGCACGCCCTGCTCCTTCATCCAGGCGTCATAGGCGCGGCCGGTGCCCGAGTTGTTGCCCTGCACCAGCATGCGATGCCGCGCGAGCTCGTGCAGCCGCACGGTGCCGCCGGCTGGCACCACGCCGGGCTTGCACATCCATGCGCTCGTCACCTGGCCGATGGCCTTGTGCTGCAGCCGCGAGTCGGCGAAGGTGTCAGGCACGATGACGAGGTCGAGTTCGTCGGCCAGCAGCTTGTCGCGCAGCTGCAGGCTGTCGTCCACGTCGGGCTCGAGGATCACCTTGGGGTAGTGCTGCTGGATCAGGCCGACCAGCCGCGGCAGCCACGTCATGGCGGTCAGCTCGGTCACCCCGATGCGGATGCGCCGCTCCACCACGCCGGGCTTGCCGAACTGCTCGATGGCCGCGTCGCGCTGCGCCAGCAGCTTCTGTGCGAGCACGTACATCTCCTCGCCCTTCTCGGTGAGCCGCGCGGTGCGCTGGCTGCGGTCGAACAGCTCGGTGTCGAACAGCTGCTCCAGCTCGTGCACCCGCTTGGAAATGGCCGACTGCGAGGTGTTGAGCTGGTTGGCCGCCTGCGCAAAGCCGCCGAGGCGGGCGATCCAGTACAGGGCTTCGAGTTGCTTGAAGGTCATCACGATCGCGGCTCCATCGATATGTGATTGATAGAACGCTTTTATTCATGCGATTCGATCACAAAAAATCGCTTTTAGAAATTCATCGGGAAGCCGAAGATTCGCCCGAGCCAACGTCATCGACTCTTCAAGGAACCACCATGGACCTCAGGAAACTGCCTCTCGCACTCGGCCTCATCCTCGCTTTCGCCTGCGGCGCCGCCAGCGCACAGGACGGCGGCACCCTGCAGAAGATCAAGGAGAGCGGCACGATCCAGATCGGCGCGCGCGACAGCCAGATCCCGTTCTCGTACAAGCTCAGCGCCGACAGCGCACCCATCGGCTTCACCAACGACATCTGCCTGAAGATCGTCGACGCGGTGAAGGCCAAGCTTGGTCTCGCGAAGATCGAGGTGCGCTACACCATGCTGAATTCGACCAACCGCATCCCGCTGCTGCAGAACGGCACCGTCGACCTCGACTGCGCCACCACCACCAACACCACGCAGCGCCAGCAGCAGGTCGACTTCGCGCCCAGCCACTTCGTGACCAACATCACCGCCGCCGTGAAGAAGTCCTCGGGCATCAACGCGCTGGCCGACCTCAACGGCAAGAACGTGGCCACTGTCTCGGGCAGCACCTCGATCCAGCTGCTGCGCGGCGCGCGCAAGAGCGGCGCCATCGAAGTCAACGAGATCGCCGGCAAGGACACCTCCGACGGCTTCCTGCTGCTGTCCACCGGCCGCGCCGATGCCTACGTGCTCGACGACGTGCAGCTCGCCGGCATGGTCGCCAGCGCGACCAACCCCGGCGACTACAAGCTGCTGAAGGAGTCGCTGCGCCAGGAGCCCTACGGGATCATGCTGCGCAAGGACGATCCGCAGTTCAAGGCGCTGGTCGACGAGACCGTCACCGGCCTGATGAAGTCGGGCGCCATCGAGCAGCTCTACACCAAGTGGTTCCTCTCGCCGATTCCACCGAAGAACGCGAACCTGAACTTCCCGATGTCGGACGCGGTGCGCGAGATCTACAAGAACCCCAACAACAAGGGCGTCTGAGCGATGGATTCCAAGCTGTCTTCGAACCACCCCCACGGACTGGCCTTCTCCGACGCGCTCATGCGCGAGGTGAAGAGCCGCTTCCTGCAGGTCGACCACGACCACCACGGCCGCGAACGCCTGTACTTCGACAACGCGGGCGGCTCCTTCCGCCTCAAGGCCGCGGCCGAGCGCTTCGCGCAGGTCGACGCCATTCCCGACAACGCCGAGCGCATCCACGCCACGGCCGTCGAGCTGCAGGACATCCAGGCCAAGGGAAGCGCCGACCTGCGCACCATCCTCAACGCCACCGGCGGCAGTGTGTACGCCTCGCTCACCGCATCGGGCGCCATGTTCGACATGGTGCGCGCGGTGGCCGAGAACGTGCCGGGTACGAACATGGTCACCACCGTGCTCGAGCACCCCTCGGCCTTCGACGCGATGAGCCTGTATGCCGAGCGCCTCGGCCGCGAGCTGCGCGTGGCGAAGAGCAACCCGGTGACCGGCGGCGTCGACGTGGACGAGATCGTGCGGCTGGTCGATGAGAACACCTGCCTGCTCAACGTGATCTACGCGTCGAACATCTCGGGCGCCAAGCTCGACATGGCCGAGATCGTGCGCCGCGCGCGCGAGATCAAGCCCGACCTGTACATCCTGGTGGACGCCGTGCAGCATGCGCCGCACGGCCTCATCGACCTGCAGAAGACGCCGGTGGACGGCATCAACCTCGCGCCCTACAAGTTCTTCGGCTGCCGGGGCTCGGGGCTGTCATGGATGTCCGAGCGCGCGGCCGTGCTGCCGCACCACAAGCTCGCAGGCAAGAAGCCTGGCTACTGGGACCTGGGCAGCGCCGCGCCGTGGCAGTTCGCGGTGCTCACGGAAATCGTCGACTACGTGTGCTGGCTCGGCGGGCACTTCGTCGACGCCACAGACCGGCGCGCGTTGTTCTCGGCAGGCATCACGCACATCGAACTGCACGAGCGCGCGCTGCTGGCAGTGCTTCTGGACGGCAACGAAAACACCACCGGCATGCGCAAGCTCGAGGGCGTCAATGTGTTCCTCGACTACCAGGACCTGAGCAAGCGCGACCTGATCCTGGGCATCGGCTTCGACCGCATCGACTGCACGCAAGCCGTGGTCGAGTACGGCTTGCGCGGCGTGACAGTCTACGAGCGCGTGGCGACCAGCATCTACTCGAAGCGCATGCTCGAATCCTTCGGGCTCGCGGGCACGGTGCGGGTGTCGCCGCTGCACTGCAACTCCATCGCGGATGTGGAGAAATTCCTGCGCATCACGCGGGAGATCGCCGCGGACATCTGACTGTCATGAAGCGCCATGTTCAGTAGTCGGCATGCTTTTGGGGTACCGCCCCGCCAAGGCTACTGCACCGCGTCGTCCACGCTCCACGGCGCATACACCTGCGCCTTCAGGTCGGGCGAATCCACCTTGGCCAGCAGGTCGCGCACGCCGTCCTTCACGCGCGCCAGCGACAGGCGCGCGCCACGCACGCGCACATAGGCCGCAAAGTCGCACAGCGCCTCGATGCTGGTCGCGTCGAGGTCCGGCGACTCCTCCAGGCTCAGCACCATGCGTTGCAGGCCCGGCGTCGCGTCGATGCGCGCGCGGATCGACGCAAATACCGCATCCGCATTGCCGAAGAACAGCGGCACCTCGGGTCGCGCGATGAGCACGCCCGGCGGCACCACGGCCTCGGGGTGGCGTGCCGTGTCGACAAAGTCATGGCTCCCGCCCAGCCGCCCGAGCCAGCTGACGGTGGTGCGCGAGAAGCCGCGCAGCAGCAGCAGCAGGCTCACGCCAATGGCAACCAGCAAGCCGTCGAGCACACCCAGCAGCAGCACCGCGGCCACCGCCACCAATGCCACGAGCCGGTCGCGCCGCCACTGGAAGTACGGCCGCAGTGCTGCCGGGTTCAGCGTGTGACTCACCGCGTGGATCACGATGGCCGCCAGCAGCGGCTCCGGTGTGTGCGCGATCCACGGCAGCAGCGTCAGCACAGCCACCAGCACCACCAGCCCCGCCACGATGCCGGCCGCGCGGCTCTGCGCACCGGCCGATTCGTTGGCCGACGTGGCCGAGTAGCCCGCGCCCACCGGCATGCCCTGGAACAGCGCCGACAGCAGGTTCGCGCCACCGAGCGCCAGCAGGTCGCGGTTGGCCGACACGTTGTCGCCGTGGCGCATCGCGAAGGTGCGGATCGAGCCGTACGACTCGGCATAGAGGATCAGCGCCATCGCAAAGGCCAGCCCGCCGAGGCTCTGCCATTGCGAGCGGTCGAGCTGAGAAACGCCCGGGTGCGAGAAGTCGAGCGAGATCGGCCCCACCGACGCCACGCCCCAAGCATGGCACAGCCCGCTCACGTCGAGCGCGATGCCGGCTACGATCACGAGCAGCGCCGCCGGCACCGCGCGCCATCGCGCGAGGCCGCGCAGCAGCACGAGCGCTACCAGCGCCATGGCCGCCCCCGCAAGGCTCCAGTGCCGCCATTGGACCGCGAGCCCTGCGGCGAGCCGGAAGAAATCGCTGTGCGCCGGCTGCACCGCCAGCACCTTGGGCAGCTGCTTGACCACGATGGTCAGCGCAAGCCCCAGCGCGAAGCCACGCAGCACCGGCTTGGCGATCAGGCTGGACACCGCACCGAGCCTGGCAATGCCGGCGATGACGAAGAACACCCCGGCCAGCAGCACGATGCCCGCGCCCATCGCGAGCCGCGTGGCCGCATCGACACCCGTCACCGACATGGTGGCCGCGAACAGCACCGCGGCGGAAGACGAGGTGGCCGAGACGATCGCGAAGCGGCTGCTGCCGAAGAGGCCGTAGACGAGAAGGCCCGCGAACAGCGCGATCACGCCGGCCTGCGGCGGCAGCCCCGCGATGCCCGAATAGGCCACGGCCTCGGGCAGCAGCAGGCCTGCGATGGAGACGCCCGCCACGATGTCGGCCAGGCCGGGGCGGCGAGGGGTGGGCGTGGGC